>JAJYSF010000103.1 GCA_021793715.1 Actinomycetes bacterium | reverse complement strand
ATGTCGCGCACGGCCTCGGCGAGCGACTCGTCGATGCCCTGCGGCGTGATGGCGCCGGTCTCGGCGAGCGTGTCAAGGCGGGCGACGACGCTCTGGCTCGCGATCTCGCCGCCCACGTGACCGCCCATGCCGTCGGCCACGACGAACAGCGGATACCGTACGAGATAGGAGTCCTGATTGTTGTCGCGCTTGCGACCGGCGTCGGTCAGCCCGGCCCACCGCAGCGACAACGTCGCGCCGCTTGCGAGTGAGACGTCACGACTGTGCGTCTCGGGCCGCTGCGGCGCGGCGGGAACAGATTCGTCGGGCACGGGGCCGGGTCTCCTTCGATGTGCCAGCAATTGCAGTCCAGTCTATGGGGAAGCGCGGAGAAGAGCGCGTCAATCGGGCGCGACGAGCAGCATCTCGTGCGCATCCGATGAGCGCATGCGGAAGCCCGCCGACCGAGCCCATTCCGCGACGTCGCCCGTCGAGGAGAGCGCAGGGGCCGCGAGCGCGAGAGCCCGCACGAAGAGGCCCTTCGCGCGCTTGTTGAAGTGGTTGAGCGCGCGCACTGCACCGTCGTCGCTCTCGGTCACGACGCGGACATACACATGATCGGATTCGTCGGGCGCGGGCCCGAGCGCGCGGTACGCGTCCGAACGCAGATCGAGCACGGATCCGCCGTGGTCCGCGAACGCGCGTGTCGTGGCGTCGGCCCAGAGGCGCTTCACGGGCGGCAGGGCCGGGATCCGGTGGCCCGCTGCGAGGCGGAACGCGGGAATCGCATCGAGCGCACCGACGGGTCCGAGCAGCGCGGTCTGGATCGCGACGTTCCCCCCGAGCCAGGCGCGCGCCCGATCCGGGAGCGACGGCGCGTCGAGGGCGTCGTAGAGGACGCCCGTGAAGCGGTCGACGGCGGGCATCGTGCCGGATTCAGCGATGCGACGATTCACGTCGATCTCGCCGAGCTGCCGTTCCGACAGCTTCAGCGCGCGTCGGGATGCCGCCGGATCCGCCGCGAGATCGGCGAGAGCGGCAACCGTCGCGCGTCGCTGCGGGGCGAGCGAGGAGAACGCGAGTGCGTCGACGTCGAGCGGCCGGCCGGATCCGCCGGGGTGCTTCGTCTCGGAGGGAGGAAGGAGGATGAGCATGGGAGAAACGCTCTGTCCACACGCGACGAGCGGGGCGGGATCCGTAGACCCTCGCCCCGCCCGTACGACGTGCGAATCAGGAGACGAGCTGCGCCTGTCCCGCCACGACGTTGATCGTGTCACCGACCTCCATCGAGACGAATCCATCGCTCGCGTCGGCGATCACCTTGGTGCCGTCAGCCTGCGTGATACGGACCTGGCCGTCGGCGAGGACCGCGAGCGTGGGCTCGTGGCCGGCCATGAAGCCGATCTCGCCCTCGACGGTCTTCGCCACGACGAGGCTCGCTTCGCCGGACCAGATCTCGGCCTCGGCCGAGACGAGGTTGACCTGCAGCGCCATGATCAGCCGTTCTCCCGCTGGATCCGTGCCCAGTTCTCCTCGACATCGCCGATGCCGCCGACATTGAAGAACGCCTGCTCTGCGACGTGGTCGAACTCGCCCTTCACGATCGCGTCGAACGACTCGATCGTCTCCTTGAGCGGAACCGTCGAGCCCTCCACGCCCGTGAACTTCTTCGCCATGTAGGTGTTCTGCGAGAGGAACTGCTCGATGCGGCGCGCACGCGACACGACGATCTTGTCCTCCTCGGAGAGCTCGTCGACACCGAGAATCGCGATGATCTCCTGCAGCTCCTTGTTCTTCTGCAGGATCTGCTTCACGCTCGTCGCCACGCGGTAGTGGTCCTCGCCCAGGTAGCGGGGGTCCATGATGCGGCTCGTCGAGGTGAGCGGATCGATCGCGGGGTACAGACCGCGCGACGCGATCTCACGCGACAGCTCGGTCGTCGCGTCGAGGTGAGCGAACGTCGTGGCCGGGGCCGGGTCGGTGTAGTCGTCGGCGGGAACGTAGATCGCCTGCATCGAGGTGATCGAGTGGCCGCGCGTCGAGGTGATGCGCTCCTGGAGCACACCCATCTCGTCCGCGAGGTTCGGCTGGTAGCCCACGGCCGAGGGCATGCGGCCCAGCAGGGTCGACACCTCGGAACCGGCCTGCGTGAAGCGGAAGATGTTGTCGATGAACAGCAGCACGTCCTGCTTCTTGACGTCGCGGAAGTACTCCGCCATCGTCAGCGCCGACAGAGCGACGCGCAGACGCGTCCCGGGCGGCTCGTCCATCTGGCCGAAGACGAGGGCCGTCTTGTCGAAGACACCCGCCTCGTCCATCTCGTCGATGAGGTCGTTACCCTCACGGGTGCGCTCACCGACACCGGCGAACACCGACACACCGCCGTGGTCCTGCGCGACGCGCTGGATCATCTCCTGGATGAGGACGGTCTTGCCGACGCCCGCGCCGCCGAACAGTCCGATCTTGCCACCCTGCACGTACGGGGTGAGGAGGTCGATCGACTTGATGCCGGTCTCGAACATCGCCGTCTTCGACTCGAGCTGGTCGAAGTTCGGCGCCTTGCGGTGGATCGGCCAGCGCTCCGTGACCTCGAGCGTCTCGCCCTCGCCGAGGTTCAGAACCTCGCCGGTCACGTTGAAGACCTTGCCCTTGGTGATGTCGCCCACCGGAACCGAGATCGCCTCGCCGGTGTCGCGCACCTCCTGGCCGCGGACCATGCCGTCCGTGGGCTTCAGGGAGATCGCGCGCACCATGTCGTCGCCGAGGTGCTGAGCGACCTCGAGCGTGATCTCGGTGGTGCTCTCGCCCATCGTGATCGTGGTCTTCAGCGCGTTGTAGATCGCCGGCAGCGAGTCGTGGGGGAACTCGACGTCGACAACCGGCCCCGTGACGCGGGCGATTCGCCCAACGACCGCGACGCTTGGGTCAACCGTAGTGGTCATGAATTTCGTCTCTTTCCTGTGGGTCCTAGGACGCCAGCGCGTCCGCGCCGCCGACGATCTCGGCGATCTGCTGCGTGATCTCGGCCTGGCGTGCGTTGTTGCGCAGGCGGGTGTAGTCGGTGATGAGCTTGTCTGCGTTGTCCGACGCCGACTTCATCGCCTTCTGCGTCGCCGCCTGCTTCGCGGCCGCCGACTGCAGCAGCGCGTTGAAGATGCGGCTCTGGATGTAAACCGGCAGAAGCGCGTCGAGCACGTCCGACGCTTCGGGCTCGAACTCATACAGCGGGTACGTCTCGGCCGGTGCCGGCACGTCTCCCGCCTCGTCCGACTCGACGACCTCGAGCGGCAGCAGGCGAACCGACTCCGGCTCCTGGGTCATCATGCTGACGAAGCGGTTGTAGACGACGTGGATCTCGTCGACCCCGTCCTCCGCCGCGTCGAGCTCGTACGCCGCGATAAGGGCGTCGGATATCTGCTTCGCCGTCTCGAACGTCGGGGTGTCGGCTTCGCCGATCCACTCCTCGGCCGCCGTCATCTGCCGGAACTGGAAGTATCCGACCGCCTTGCGCCCGAAGAGGTAGAAGACGACCTCCTTGCCCTCCTCGCGCAGGTGCTCGGCGAGCTCGAGTGCTTCCTTGATGACCTGCGAGTTGAACGCGCCGGCGAGGCCGCGGTCGCTCGTGAGCAACAGGACGGCCGACCGGGTCGGGTTCTCCGCTTCGCGCGTCAGCACGTGGTCGATCGTCGTGTGCGTCGCGACCGCGGAGACGGCCCTCGTGACTGCGCGGGAGAAGGGCGAGGACGCGCGCACGCGCGCCATCGCCTTCTGGATCCGCGAAGCCGCGATGAGCTCCATCGCCTTCGTGATCTTCTTCGTGGTCTGAGCAGAAGAGATCTTCTGCTTGTACTCCCTGAGTTGTGCGCCCATGATGCGTCTCCCTTACGGGCGTTACGCCTTGCGGCCCTTGACGATCCGCTCCTGGCCGATCTCGTCATCCTGCGCGGCATCGTGCTGCTCATTGCCGGGAGCGCCGATGCCCTTGCCATCGCCCTGCTGGAACTCGAGGACGAACGTGTCGACAGCCTTCTCCATCGTCTCGAGGACGTCGTCCTCGAGCTTGCCGGAGTCACGGAGTCGGTCGAGCACATCGGTGTTGCGGCGCACGTAGTCGAGCATCTCGCTCTCGAAGCGCAGCACATCCTCGACCTCGATCTGGTCGAGCTTGCCGTTCGTGCCAGCCCAGATCGAGACGACCTGCTCCTCGGCCGAATACGGCGCGTACTGCGGCTGCTTGAGCAGCTCGGTCAGGCGCGCACCGCGCTCGAGCTGGCGGCGCGAGGCCGCGTCGAGGTCGGAGGCGAACATCGCGAACGCCTGCAGCGAGCGGTACTGCGCCAGCTCGAGCTTGAGCGTTCCGGAGACCTTCTTGACGTGCTTGAGCTGCGCGTCACCGCCGACTCGCGAGACCGAGATACCCACGTCGACCGCGGGGCGCTGGTTCGAGTTGAACAGGTCGGACTGGAGGAAGATCTGGCCGTCGGTGATCGAGATCACGTTGGTCGGAACGTAGGCCGAGACGTCGTTCGCCTTGGTCTCGATGATCGGCAGGCCCGTCATCGAACCCGCGCCGAGCGCGTCGGAGAGCTTCGCGCAACGCTCGAGCAGACGCGAGTGCAGGTAGAAGACGTCACCCGGGTAGGCCTCGCGCCCCGGCGGACGACGCAGCAGCAGCGACACCGCACGGTAGGCCTCGGCCTGCTTGGTGAGGTCGTCGAAGACGACGAGGACGTGCTTACCCTGGTACATCCAGTGCTGGCCGATGGCCGAGCCGGTGTACGGGGCGAGGTACTTGAAGCCGGCCGGGTCGGAGGCCGGAGCCGCGACGATCGTCGTGTACTCCATGGCGCCCGCTTCTTCGAGCGCGCCCTTGACCGACGCGATCGTCGAACCCTTCTGGCCGACGGCGACGTAGATGCAGCGCACCTGCTTCTTGGGGTCGCCCGACTCCCAGTTGTCCTTCTGGTTGATGATCGTGTCAATCGCGAGAGCCGTCTTACCGGTCTGGCGGTCGCCGATGATCAGCTGACGCTGCCCACGGCCGACAGGGATCATCGAGTCGATCGCCTTGATGCCGGTCTGCATCGGCTCGTGCACGCTCTTGCGGTCCATCACGCCAGCGGCCTGGAGTTCGAGCTCGCGCTCGCCCTCGATGCCGGTGATGTCGCCGAGTCCGTCGACGGGAACGCCGAGCGGGTCGACCACGCGGCCGAGGTAGCCCTCGCCGACCGGGA
>JAJYSF010000102.1 GCA_021793715.1 Actinomycetes bacterium | reverse complement strand
CAGGACGAGCTGCGAACTGCGCCGCGAGCTGGATCATCAGGCGGACGCCGCTCGCCGCGAGGGGGTGGCCGACGGCGATGGCGCCGCCCCACGGGTTCACGCGCGGGTCGTCGTCCTCGATGCCGAAGTGGTCGAGGAAGCTCAGCACCTGCACGGCGAATGCCTCGTTGAGCTCGAAGAGGCCGATGTCGTCGATCGACAGCCCGGCCTTCGCCAGCGCCTTCTCGGTCGAGGGGATCGGGCCGATGCCCATGACCTCCGGCTGGACGCCGCTGTACGCGAACGAGACCATTCGCATCTTCGGCTCGAGGCCGAACTCCTTCACCGCGTCTGCGCCAGCGAGCATGCTCACCGTCGCCCCGTCGGTCAGCGGCGAGGACGTGCCGGCCGTCACCCGACCGTGGGGGCGGAAGGGGGTCTTGAGACCGGCGAGATCCGCCATGGTCGTTTCGGGGCGGCGGCCCTCATCCTCGGTCGCGAGGCCGTAGGCGCCGTCCGCGCCGGCGATCGCGACGGGTACGAGGTCCGGCTGGACGTGCCCGGCCTCATACGCGGCCTGCACCTTCTGCTGGCTGAGCATGCCGAACCGGTCGGCGCGCTCCTTCGTCAGATGCGGGAAGCGGTCGTGAAGCCGTTCCGCGGTGACCCCCATGTTGAGCGCCTCCGGGTCGACGAGCCGCTCCGCGACGAAGCGCGGGTTCGGGTCGACGTTGGATCCGATCGGGTGGCGTCCCATGTGCTCGACGCCGCCCGCGATGGCGAGGTCATACATGCCGACGCCGACCGAGGCTCCCATCGTCGTCACGGCCGTCATCGCGCCCGCGCACATGCGCTCGATCGCGAGTCCCGGAACGGTCTGGGGCAGTCCCGCGAGAATCGCCGCGGTGCGCCCGAGGGTGAGTCCCTGGTCACCCGTCTGCGAGGTCGCAGCGATCGCGACATCGTCGATCCGATCGGCCGGGACGTCGCCGTTGCGCTCCATCAGGCCGATCAGCGCCTTGACGATGAGGTCGTCCGCGCGGGTGTTCGCGTACATGCCCTTGTCGCTGGCGCGACCGAAGGGGGTCCGTACGCCGTCGACGAAATGCACATCCGTCAGCTGGGCCACTATGCCTCCTGAGATTGGGGGTTCGCGGCCAGCCTATGGGGTGTGTACACCGCTGGGGTGATTCGGTTGGGGCGATCCTACGAAGCGGCGTCGGACTCGGCGTCCGCAGATTGCGCCGCCTGCACAAACGCTCCCGCGATGATCGCGGCCGTCTGGCGGACCTGCCAGTCGCGTGCGCCGTGGGAGGCGAGCGCTTCGGCGATCGTCTCCTCCGTGACCGGCGACGGCGGCTCCCAGCTGACGCGACGGAGATGCTCGGGCGTGAGCAGATTCTCTGTCGGGATCGAGAGGAACTCCGCGTGGGCCTCGACGGCGGGCTTGGCGGCTTTGAGACGACGGTCGGCCTCGGGGCGCCGTCCCGCCCACGAGCGCGGGGGAGGGATCGAGTCGCTCCGTACGCGCTCCGGGGGGAGCTCTGACGCCGTGCGACCCGCGACGATCGCGGCCCACCAGCGATCCAGTTCCGTGCGGCTTGCTCGCCCGGTGAACGCCTTCGTCGCCGCGAGATCGCTCTTCGACTGCGGATCTGCGAGCACGGCCGCGACGAGGGAACGGTCCGGAACGAGGCGGCCCGGGGCGGTGTCGGTTTCGCGCGCGAGCGCGTCACGCGCGCTCCATAACGATCTCGCGATCGCGAGGCCGCGCCGTCCGCGGATCTTGTGGAGTCCCGTGAGCCGTCGCCACGGCTCCGCCGGGGCGGGTTTCGGCTTCCGGGTGAGCACGTCGGCGAATTCCTCGTCGGCCCACTCTCGCTTGCCCGTCTCGTCGAGTTCGGCGGCGATTGCGTCTCGAACCTCGAGGAGGTGCTCGACATCGAGTGCCGCGTACTCGAGCCAGGTGTCGGGCAGCGGACGCGTCGACCAGTCGGCGGCGGAGTGTTCCTTCTTGAGCTCGATGCCGAGCGTGCGCTCGACAACAGCGGCGAGACCGACGCCGGGCCAGCCGAGCAGGCGCGCGGACAGCTCGGTATCGAAGATGCGTGGCGGAATGAGGCCGAGCTCGGCGAGCGAGGGGAGATCCTGGCTCGCGGCGTGGAAGACCCACTCCTCGTGGCCGATCGCGTCCTGCAGCGCCGAGACGTCTCCGATCGCGGGCGGATCGAAGAGGAAGACCCCCGTACCACGCCGGTACACCTGTACGAGGTAGGCGCGGGCGGAGTAGCGGAAGCCCGATGCCCGCTCGACATCGACCGCGACCGGACCCGAGGCGTCTGCGAGCGCGCGACAGGCCGCCGCGAATCCTTCGTGGGTGTCCGTGACGCGGTATCGGATGGCGGGGGTCCTCTCGGAGATCGGGTCTGTGTGGGCTTCTCGTGCCGTCACGGTCAGCGGGCGCCGGGCCGCAGCACAGCGATGTCCTCCGACCCCGGCGGGAGCCCGGCGAGCATGCACACGAGCTCCGCCCAGGCCTCGATGTGCGACGGCGTCGGCGCAGCCGGCGACCATGACGCACGCAGCTCGATCTGTGCACCGTCGCCCTGCGGGGCGAGCGATCCGAATCCCCGGGAGAGCATCTTGGTCGCCGTGCCGGATGCGGCGCGGTACTCGGCGCCGCGATCCGCCAGTGCGTCGGTCAGCCACGACCAGGCGACGTCGGCGAGCAACGGATCTGTGCCGATCTCCGGCTCGAGCGGCGCACCGGCGAACGAGACGATGCGCCACGCGCCCTGCCAGGCGTCGGGTTCGTCCGCGTCGTGCAGCAGGACGAAGCGTCCGGTGCCATGCGCCGACTCGCCGTGGGCGTCGGGACGCACGTCGGCGGAGAACGCGATCGCGTGCGGCGCGAGGCCGCCGGGGGCGGGGATCTCGGTGACGGTGAGGTCGTCGCGGAACCGCGCTTCACGTAGCCCGGCTGCCGCGGCGTCGAAGACGGCGGGGGAACGGCCCTTGTCACTCACGCGGTCAGACTAGGCTGAGAACGTGGTGACAGAACCCAGGCGCGCCGCGCGGGAGGGAGCACGCTTCCTCGGCCTGGCGGGCCTCGCCGTGGGGATCGGTGCCGGGATCGTCGTGGGCGGCACGGCAGCGGCGTTCGCCGTCGCGCGCAAGGCCGTCACGCCCCTGACGAGGCGGATCGCGGACACGGAGATCGTCGCGATCGATCGCGCCGCACAGACCATCACGTTGTCGCGCACGGCGGACACGGTGCTGCCGGGCCGCTACGGGCTGTTCATCAACGGATCGCGCGGGTATTTGAAGCTCGGATCCGTGCTGACGTCGACGGAGACGACCGTCACCCGCAAGCTGCTCTCGCACGTGGGGGCCGGCACGCGCATCGGGCGCGCGGCCACGTTCAGCGGCTGGTACTTCTCCCACCCGTCCGAGCTGCACATCCCGTATGACGCGGTCAGCATTCGGACGCCCGTCGGCTGGTGCCCTGCGTGGTTGTTCCCCGCCAAGGAGGGCGGCGAGCGATCGACGTGGGTCATCGCCGTGCACGGTCGCGGAACCACGCGTTCCGAGGTGCTGCGCGCGGTGCCCGTCTTCCGTGACGCCGGCGTGACGACCCTCGCGGTGTCGTACCGCAACGACGGGGATGCCCCGCGGTCGATGTCGGGCCGCTATGGCCTCGGCGCGACCGAGTGGGCCGATGTCGAGGCGGCGATTGCCTTCGCGATCGATCGCGGCGCGCGGCGCATCGTGCTGATGGGGTGGTCGATGGGCGGGGCGATCGTGCTGCAGACCGTGTTGCGCACCGCTTACGCCGACCGCATCGACAGCGTGATCCTCGATTCGCCCGTCGTCGACTGGCGCAGCGTGCTCGATTTCCATGCGCGAGGGCTGCGCGTTCCACCTCCCGTCACGCAGATCGCCCTGCGACAGCTGAGCATGCCCTCGTGGTCGCGCGTCGTTCGGGCAGGCGAGGGGATCTCGCTCAACGATCTTGACATCGTGCGGCGTGCCGACGAGCTGATGCATCCGATGCTGGTCCTGCACAGCGACGACGACGGCTTCGTTCCGTCGGGGGCGTCGCACGGCCTCGCAGACGCACGCCCGGATCTCGTCACGCTGATCACCTACACTGAGGCTCGCCACACGAAACTCTGGAACTACGACGAGCAGAGGTGGCGCGACTACCTGCAGGGCTGGCTCAGGGAGCGCGGTCTCGGCCAAGTAGTCTGAGAGGCGATGACTTCCCTCGACACGGCCACGATCGTCCGGCTCAGCGACCGCCACCCGCGCCTCACCGGCGACGAGATGCTGGCGAGCCTGGTGCCGCCTCCGCAGTTCGGGTCGGCGACGTTCGAGACCTACCGAGCCGACGAGGCCTATCCATCGCAGCAGGAGGCGAAGGAGCACCTTCGACGGTTCGCGACGGGGGGCACGCCGCCCGTCTCACGAGGCGGCCTGTTCTCCTTCGGCCGCCGTAAGCGCTCGGCACAGCCGGAGATGAAGCCCGGCGTATACCTGGACGGCGGCTTCGGCGTCGGCAAGACCCACCTGCTCGCGGCCATCTATCATGCGATGCCCGCGCAGCGGAAGTACTTCGGGTCCTTCATCGAGTTCACGTCTCTCGTCGGCGCGCTCGGCTATCAGAACACCGTCCAGCTGCTCACGGGATCCGCGCTGCTCTGCATTGACGAGTTCGAGCTTGATGATCCGGGCGACACGATGGTGATGACGCGCCTCCTCGGCGAACTCGTCAAGACGGGCACGCGCCTCGCGGCAACGAGCAACACGCCCCCGAACGCACTCGGCGAGGGGCGCTTCGCGGCCCAGGACTTCCTGCGCGAGATCCAGTCGATGTCGGCGAGCTTCGAGACGATCCGGATCGACGGCGTCGACTTCCGGCAGCGGTCGCTCGACGGCGGCGCGCTCGTGCTCGAGGAGGACGCGTACGAGAACGCGCTCGGCTCAGTGGGGGCGCCGATCTCGGACGACGGCTTCGACGAGCTCGTCGACCACCTCGCCGACGTGCACCCTTCGCGGTACATCCGCCTCGTCGACGGCGTTGCGGCGGTCGGGCTGCGCGACGTGCGCCAGCTGACCGACCAGTCGCAGGCACTGCGATTCGTCGCGTTCGTCGACCGCGTGTACGACGCGCAGATCCCGGTGCGCGCGACGGGGACCCCGCTGGACGCGGTGTTCTCGGACGAGATGCTCCGCGGCGGCTATCGCAAGAAGTACCTG
>JAJYSF010000101.1 GCA_021793715.1 Actinomycetes bacterium | reverse complement strand
CTCGGGACGCGGATCCGGCGCGGTCGACAGCGGGAACAGCGCGTCGAGCAGTTGGCGCACCCACGTCACGAGGTCTGCGTCGGCGAGCGGCTCGCCGCCGCTCATCGGCAGCGGGACGATCAGCGCGTCGCCCCCGGCGACGATCTTCGCGCCCGGATAGAGCCGCTTCATGCGCACCGCCTTGGATTCCGGCAGGGCTCCCGGTGCGATGCGCAGGTTCTTGCCCATCGCGACGACGTCGGAGAGCTTCGACTGCGCGGCACGGCGCCGCAGCCGAGCGACCTCGACGAGGCCCGCGACATCGGCGGGCGGCTCGCCGTAGCGGTCGGCGAGCTCCTCGACGACACGGTCGATCGCGTCGTCGTCGGCGCTGGAGGAGGCCGCCGCCGAGAGCTTCTGATACGCCTCGAGCCGAAGCCGCTCGCTGTCGATGTAGTCGTCAGGGATCCGCGCCTCGATCGGGAGCTCGAGCCGCAGCTCGACCGGCCCGTCCGTCGCCTCGCCGCGGAACTCGCTGACCGCCTCACCGATCATCCGCAGATAGAGGTCGAAGCCGACGCCTTCGATGTGCCCCGCCTGTTCGGCGCCGAGCAGGTTCCCGGCCCCGCGCAGCTCGAGATCCTTCATCGCCACCTGGATGCCGCTGCCGAGGTCGTTGTGAACCGCGATCGTCTCGAGGCGATCCGCGGCGGTCTCACTCAGCGGCTTCTGCTCGTCGTAGACGAAGTAGGCGTATGCGCGTTCGCGCCCGCGGCCGACGCGCCCCCGGAGCTGGTGGAGCTGCGCGAGGCCGTACTTGTCGGCGCGATCGATGATGATCGTGTTCGCGTTCTGGATGTCGATTCCCGTCTCGATGATCGTCGTGCAGACGAGCACGTCGAACTTCCGCTCCCAGAAGTCGTCGACGACCTGTTCGAGCTGGTGCTCGCCCATCTTGCCGTGGGCGACGGCGATGCGCGCTTCCGGCACGAGCTCAGCGAGGTGGTTGGCGACGCGCTGGATGCTCGTCACCCGGTTGTGCACGAAGAAGACCTGCCCCTCGCGCAGCATCTCGCGACGGATCGCCGCCGCGACCTGTTTGTCGTTCGACGGTCCGACGTACGACAGGATCGGGTGGCGGTCCTCGGGCGGGGTCGCGAGGGTCGACATCTCGCGGATCCCCGTCACGGCCATCTCGAGGGTGCGAGGGATCGGCGTCGCGCTCATCGCGAGGATGTCGACGTTCGTCTTCAGCTTCTTGAGCGCGTCCTTGTGCTCGACGCCGAAGCGCTGCTCCTCGTCGATGATCATGAGCCCGAGGTCCTTGAACACGACCCCCTCCGTGAGGATCCGGTGCGTGCCGATGACCATGTCGACGGATCCGTCCGCGAGCCCGCGCAGCGTCTCGCGCGCCTGCTTGTCGGATTGGAAGCGACTCAGCGGGCGCACGTTCAGAGGGAATCCCGCGAAGCGGTCGGAGAACGTCTCGATGTGCTGCTTCACGAGTAGCGTCGTCGGCACGAGCATCGCAACCTGTTTGCCGTCCTGGATCGCTTTGAACGCCGCGCGGACGGCGACCTCGGTCTTGCCGAAGCCGACGTCTCCGGACAGCAGGCGGTCCATCGGGATCTCGCGTTCCATGTCGCGCTTGATCTCGTCGATCGTCTGCAGTTGGTCGGGCGTCTCGACGAAGGCGAACGCCTCCTCGAGCTCCCGCTGCCACGGGGTGTCTGGGCCGAAGGCGTGGCCCTTCGACGCCATGCGCGCCGAATAGAGCTTGACGAGTTCGACGGCGATGTCGCGCACCGCACGGCGCGCCTTCCGCTTCGTCTGAGACCAGTCGGATCCGCCCATCTTCGACAGTTGGGGATTCTCGCCGCCGACGTACTTCGACAGCAGGTCGAGCTGGTCGGTGGGCACGAACAGCTTGTCGCCCGGGTAACCGCGCTTGGCGGGGGCGTACTCGAGCACGACGTAGTCGCGCGTCGACTTCTGCGCGTTGCGCCCGCCTGTCGACACCTCGCGCTGCATCATCTCGACGAACCGTCCGATGCCGTGCGTGGCGTGCACGACCGGGTCCCCCGGCTTCAGCTGCAACGGGTCGACGACGTTGCGCCGACGTGATGCGAGCCGGTTCACCGACGGCCTGCCGCCCCCGGCCGTGCGGCCGTAGAACTCGGCCTCGGTGAGCACCGCGAGCTTCACCTGCTCCACCCGGAAGCCGCGCTCGACCTCCGCCTGCACGAGCGTGACGACGCCGCGCTCGGGCGCCTCGGTCAGGTCGTCCACGATCCGTGCCGCGACCCCGCGCTCGCCGAGCACGTCGCGTGCGCGGTCGACCATGCCCGTGCCGGCGGAGGCCAGCACGACCGCCCACCCCTCGCGCACGAGATCGCCGACGAAGCCGGTCGCGCCCTCGACGTTGCCCTGGAAGGAGGCGATCGGCTCGCCCGCGACGCGCGTCGCGGCGTCACGAGCGATCGCGGCACCCTCTGCCGCATCGGAGAGCTCGGCCGCGATCTCGCCGAGTCCGGTGTCGAACGGGCTCAGCGTCCACCAGACACCGTCCAGTGCGCGCACCCGCTCGCGGAGCTCTTCGAGCGTGAGGAACCCTCCGCTCGAGAGGTCGACGGGCGCCTCGCCGCCCGCGGTCGCGGCGCTCCACGCCGCCTCGAGGAACTCGGTGTTCGTCTCCTTCAGGCTCACCGCGCGCGACACGGCACGTTCGGGGTCGACGACCGCCGTCGTGGATCCCGCGGGCAGGTAGTCCGCGATCGACACGAGCGGGCCGGCGACGAGATTCGACAGCGACTCCATGCCCTCCGCAGGGATGCCCTCCGCCATCTTCTCGAGCATCTGTGCGATGCCGGGGTAATCGTGCTGCAGCTCTCGCGCGCGTTGCCGCACCGACGGGGTCAGCAGCAGCTCGCGACTCGGGAGAAGCTCGATCCGGTCGACGTCGCCCGGCACGGAGCGCTGATCCGCGACGGAGAACTCGCGGATCTGGTCGACCTCGTCGCCGAAGAACTCCACGCGCAGCGGATGCGGGGCCGTCGGCGGGAACACGTCGAGGATCCCGCCGCGCACGGCGAATTCGCCGCGTCGCGAGACCATGTCGACGCGATGATAAGCGAGCTCGACGAGCCGCACGGCGATGTCGTCGAGGTCGTGATCGCGCGCGCCCACCGCGAGGGACACGGCGTTCGCGTCGCCGAGCCCGGGGACGACGGGTTGGATCGCGGCGCGGATCGACGCGGTGACGATGAGCGGCCGCTCGCCGTCCCACGCCGTGAGGGCGCGGAGCGTTTCGAGCCGACGCCCGACGGTCTCGGCGCTCGGGCTCAGTCGCTCATGCGGCAGCGTCTCCCACGCCGGAAACTCGCGGACGTCGGCCGTCGGCACGAAGGCGGCGAGAGCCGTCGCGAGCTGCTCGGCGCGCCGGCTCGTCGGGACCACGACGAACAGCACACCGGCCTCACCGGCTGCCTGACGTCGATTGATCAATGCGGCGAGCGCCGGCGCATCGAGTCCGTCGACGAGCGAGAGATCCTGGTCGACCGATGTCGCCGCGAACGCCTCCCTGAACGATTCGGACGTGTCGAGGGCGCGCAGGATCCCGGAAAGACTCACCCGACAAGTGTACGGATACTGTAGGGACGTGACTGCTGCGTATCCTGCTCCCGTCCGCTCGCGCCGTCGCGCCGGTCTTGGCCTCGTCGCATTCATCGCATCGGCCGCGGCGCTCGTGATCGGGATGGCCGGGATCTGGCTGGCGGGCTTCTTCGTCGGCCGCGTCGTGCGCCTGGTGGACTATCCGGATCTCATCCAGGAGACCGAGGCGCAGCTCTGGGACACCCTCGAACGCGCGATCGGCGCGGTCATCGTCCTCGTGGTCGCGTGGGTCCTGCATGCGCTCGTCGCCCTGTGGGGTCTGATCCAGGGCATCGTCGCGACGTCGCTCGGTCGGGGGCGTGGCTGGGGCATCGCCGCGATCGTGCTCGCGAGCAGCGGATGGATGCTACTGCTCGCCTTCACGCAGCACGCGCTCCTCGCGGGACTCATGGGGCTGATGCCCTTCACCATCTGACCGGCGCGGGCTGATCAGCGCGGAGCGTGCACGCGCTGCTGCGCCGCGACCAGGCCGTCCTCGACGATGAGCTCCGCGGCATCGGCGGCCTCCGCGATAAGCGTCCCCAGCGTGCGCCGCTCGGACGCGCCGAACTCATTCAGGACCCAGTCAGCGGCGTCCTGACGACCGGGCGGCCTCCCGATGCCGACGCGGACGCGCGCGAAATCGGGGGTGCCGAGGGCTTTGGCGATGTCGCGGATCCCGTTGTGGCCGCCGTGGCCGCCGCCGCTCTTCAGCTTGAGGGCGTCAAAAGGAATATCGAGCTCGTCATGGATCACGACGACGCGCTCTGCGGGAATCGCGTAGAACGACGTCAGCGCGGCCGCGGGGCCACCGGAGGTGTTCATGTACCCGTTCGACTTCGCGAGCACGAGCTTCGCGCCACCTGGCCGGATCCATGCTTCCGCGACACGCGCGCCGGCCTTGTGTTGGCGCCACGCCGCACCGCGCCTGACCGCGAGCTCGTCGACGACGAGCTGCCCGACATTATGCCGAGTGCGCTCGTATCGCGGACCGGGGTTTCCGAGCCCCATGATCAGCCACGTCTCACTCATCCGTTGCCTCCCAGAGAGCAATCGAGGGGGCGCGATGCGTCGCGCCCCCTCGATGATGCCTTGAGCCCTTACTCGGACTCTTCTGTGCCAGACGCCTCGGCCTCGCCACCGGCGTCCGCGGCCTCGTCGAACGCGTCGTCCTCGTCCGACGCCGTCGGCATCGTGACCGACAGGACGTGCAGCTCCGGGTCGTCGACGAGCGTGACGCCCTCCGGCAGCGTGAGGTCCTTCGCGTAGATGTTCGTGCCGTCCTCGAGCCCCTCGACGTCGACGACGATGGTGTCGGGGATGTTCATGGCGTCGGCCTCGACCGAGATCGCCGCGGCACCGAAGGTGATGTACGTGCCGGGGAACGGCTCGCCCTCGGTCGTGTAGGGCACATCGACCGTCATCTTCTCGCCGCGGCGCACGGCCACGAGGTCGATGTGCTCGATGATGTTGCGCACCGGGTCGCGCTGGACATCCTTGACGAGCGCGAGCTGGCTCGTGCCGTCGATGTCGAGGTCGATGATCGCGTTCGCGTAGCGCACGATCAGGCCCGTCTGGTGCGCGGGAAGCGCAAGGTGCTGGACGTCGGCGCCGTGCCCGTACAGGACGGCCGGGA
>JAJYSF010000100.1 GCA_021793715.1 Actinomycetes bacterium | reverse complement strand
GAGCAGGACGACGGGCGCGATGTTGTCGCGGCTCAGCTGCTCGGCTGCGGTGATCCCGTCCAGCTGCGGCATCTTCACGTCCATGACGACGAGGTCAGGCCGCAACTCGGTTGCCAGTTGCACCGCCGTCTCGCCATCCCCCGCCTCGCCGACGACCTCGAAGCCGTTGTCGCGCAGGATCTCGACGATGTCCATGCGGATCAGCGACTCGTCCTCGGCCACCACGACTCTGCGTGGCGCGGACTCCGCGTTCTCGTTCTGCTCTTCGCTCACGTCACCCATCCTATGACCCGAAACCTGATGATCTGTGCCGGTGGTGGGAATCGAACCCACACGCCCTTGCGGACAACGCATTTTGAGTGCGTCGCGTCTACCGTTCCGCCACACCGGCCAGAGTGACGATCCTAGCGGACCGTCACCCGCTTCCTTCTCCTCGACTCAGGCCTGGTAGGCCGGCGCCGCGCCGTGCACGGCATCGCCCACGCGGTGCACGCGCAGGTCGTTCGTGGAGCCGGCGATTCCGGGAGGGGACCCCGAGATGACAATGACCTTGTCGCCGACCTTCGCGAGGTCGTTCGCGAGCAGATAGTCATCGACCTGCAGGAACATGCGGTCGGTGTGGTCGACGAGTTCGACGAGCGCCGAGCGCACGCCCCACGTCAACTGCATCCGGCGACGCGTCTCCTCGTCGATCGTGAAGCCGATCATCGGACGCGCGGGGCGCAGGCGCGACATGCGGCGCGCCGAGTCACCCGTCTGCGTGAAGATGCACAGGTACTTCGCGTCGACGAAGTCGGCGACCTCGACGGCCGCCACCGTCAGCGCGCCGCCCTGCGTGCGCGGCGTCGAGGTGAGGGCCTCGATGCGGTCGAAGCCGTGCTCCTCGGTCGACTCGACGATCCGTGCCATCGTGCGCACCGTCACGGCCGGGTATGCCCCGACGCTCGTCTCGCCGGAGAGCATGACCGCGTCGGCGCCGTCGAGCACCGCGTTGGCCACGTCGCTCGTCTCGGCGCGGGTCGGCACCGGATTCTGGATCATCGACTCGAGCATCTGCGTCGCCACGATGACGGGCTTCGCGAGGCGCCGCGCGATGCTGATCGCGTTCTTCTGCACGATCGGCACGGCCTCGAGCGGCAGCTCGACGCCGAGGTCGCCGCGGGCGACCATGATCCCGTCGAACGCCTCGATGATCTCCTCGAGGACCTCGACGGCCTGCGGCTTCTCGATCTTCGCGATGATCGGGACGCGTCGTCCCTCCTCCGCCATGATCACGTGAGCGCGCTGGACGTCCTTCGCGCTGCGAACGAACGACAGCGCGATGATGTCGGCGCCCTTCCCGAGCGCCCACCGCAGGTCGTTCTCGTCCTTCTCGCTCAGCGCGGGAACGTTGACCGCGACACCGGGCAGGTTAATGCCCTTGTTGTTACTGACGGCGCCGCTGACGACGACCTCTGTCGTGACGGTCGTGCCGTCGGTCTCCACGACGCGGACGCGCACCTTGCCGTCGTCGATGAGGAGGTAGTCACCCGGCGCGACGTCGCCCGCGAGACCCTTGTAGGTCGTCCCGACGAGCTCCTTCGTGCCCTCGACATCGTCCGTCGTGATCTTGAAGATGTCACCTTCAGCCAGGTCGTGGGGGCCGTCAGCGAAGGTGCCGAGACGGATCTTCGGTCCCTGCAGGTCTGCGAGCACGGCGACGGGCTTGCCCGCGTCCGAAGCCGCGCTCCGCACGTTCTCGAAGTTCTTGTCGTGAACGGAGTAGTCGCCATGGCTGAGATTGAAACGCGCGACATCCAGTCCCGCGTCGATCAGCTCCCTGACGGACTCCTTGGTCGAGGTCGCCGGCCCGAGGGTCGCGACGATCTTGGCTCGTCTCACTGAATCGCCTTCCGCACTCACTGGGCATGCCTGCCCGGGGGTATGTCTGGGACGCCCGGGCCTGGCCACGGCACCGCACGTGCGCGTGGTTCGGATGTCGGTCCGAACGCTCTCCTCACACTACGCGCTTTGTCCCTCCGCCCGCGACGCGCCGTGTCGCGCGCGGTGAACCGTCACCTGTTCGTGACGGTTCACCGCGGCGGCATCAGAGGGAGATTCCCCTGTCGGTCGGTTGCACGGGCGCCGGAAGCGCCGTCTCCCCCATCAGATACTCGTCGACCCGGGCGGCGGCGGCTCGCCCCTCGGCGATTGCCCAGACGATGAGCGACTGTCCGCGCCCGGCGTCGCCCGCGACGAACACGCCGGGCGTCTCCGTGGCGTAGTCGTCGCCGCGCGAAACCGCTCCGTCGTCCGTGAACGACGCCTCGAGCTGCGCCTCGATCGTGTCGCGTTCCGGGCCGGTGAAACCCATCGCGATCAGCACGAGATCCGCCGGCAGCTCCTCGTCAGTCCCCGGCTTCGGAACGCGTCGGCCGTCGACATACGCGGTCTCCGCCACGCGCAGGGCGCGCACCTCTCCCGCGTCGTTCGCGAGGAACTCGAGCGTGGAGGCGAGGAAGCGGCGTTCACCGCCCTCCTCGTGTGACGTCGACACCTCGAACACGCGGGGATCCATCGGCCACGGCTCGTCGGCCGAGCGTGTGTCGCCCGGGCGGCGACCGATGGCGAGGTTCGTCACGCTGAGCGCGCCCTGGCGGTGCGCGGTGCCGATGCAGTCCGCGCCGGTGTCGCCGCCGCCGATGACGATGACGTGACGACCCGCGGCGCTGATCTGGTGCGGCACCGCGTCGCCGGCCTGCACGCGGTTCGACTCGACGAGGTACTCCATCGCGACGTGCACCCCGTGCAGGTCTCGGCCGGGAATCGGCAACTCGCGTGGCACCGTCGCGCCCGTCGCGATCACCACCGCGTCGTACCGGCGGCGCAGCTCGTCCCAGCCGATGTCGTCGCCGATCGATACGCCGGCGCGGAAGCGCGTCCCCTCGTCGCGCATCTGCGCGAGCCGGCGATCCAGGTGGTGCTTGGCCATCTTGAAGTCCGGGATCCCGTACCGCAGCAGCCCGCCGATGCGGTCGTCGCGCTCGTAGACGGCGACGGTGTGTCCCGCCCTCGTGAGCTGCTGAGCGGCGGCGAGCCCGGCTGGACCGGAGCCGACCACCGCGACCGTCTTACCGGTGAGCCGCTCGGGCGGCTTCGGCTCCACCCAGCCGTTCGCCACAGCGTCGTCGATGATCGACACCTCCACCTGCTTGATGGTCACCGCAGGCTGATTGATGCCGAGGACGCAGGCGCTCTCGCACGGCGCGGGACACAGCCTCCCGGTGAACTCCGGGAAGTTGTTCGTCGCGTGCAGACGGTCGATCGCCGCACGGCCGTCGCCTCGCCACGTGAGGTCGTTCCACTCGGGAATGAGGTTGCCGAGGGGGCATCCCTGATGGCAGAACGGCACGCCGCAGTCCATGCAGCGACCCGCCTGCCGCCGGAGCACCGCGCTGTCGCCCTTGTCTTGGACCTCGTGGAAGTCGAGGATCCGGACCGGCACAGGCCGCTTCGGCGGCAGTTCGCGCTCGGTCGTCGTCAGAAAGCCTGTGGGATCAGCCACGGGTCACCTCCAGAATCCTGTTCCAGACGACGTCGCCGTCGGGATCCAACCCTTCATCAGCCGCCTGCTGGCGCGTGCGCATGACGGCGGCGTAGTCGCGCGGGAGCACCCGCACGAACTGCTCCGCCGCCGCGAAGTCGTCGGCCAGCAGTTGCCTGGCCCGCTCCGAACCGGTCTCCGCGAGGTGTCGCTCGAGCATGTCTCGCAGGATCTCGCGATCGGCCGAGTCGAGTGCGGAAAGCGTCAGCTCGCCCGAGGCGACCGCCTGCGCGTTGACGCGGGAGGCCTCGAGCCCGTGCACGTAGGCGGTGCCGCCCGACATCCCCGCCCCGAGGTTCCTTCCCGTCTCACCCAGGATCACCGCCATGCCCCCGGTCATGTACTCCAGGGCGTGGTCCCCCACACCCTCCACGACGGCGGTCGCGCCCGAGTTACGCACGAGGAACCGCTCGCCGACGACGCCGCGAATGAACAGCGAGCCCTGCGTCGCCCCGTAGCCGATCACGTTGCCCGCGATCACGTTGCGTTCGGCGGTGAACGACGCCGCTTCGGGGGGACGCACAACGATCACGCCGCCGGAGAGCCCCTTGCCGACGTAGTCGTTCGCATCGCCCGTCAACCGGAGAGTGATACCGCCCGGCAGGAACGCCCCGAGCGACTGCCCCGCGGATCCCGTGAGCTCCACCGTGATCGATCCCGGCGGCAGGCCGTGCTCGCCGCGTGCCTTGGTCACCTCGTGTCCGAGCATCGTTCCCACCGCGCGGTCGGTGTTGCGCACCTCGCGAGCGAGCGCCACGGTGCCGCCGCCGGCGATCACCGAGCGCGCGTGGTCGATGAGGTCGACGTCGAAGTGCGCGTCGAGCTCGTGGTCCTGCTCGCGGAGGCGACGGCGCGGCTCGTCGGCCGCGAAGTTCGGCCCTGTCAGGATGGGCGAGAGGTCGAGACCGTCCGCCTTCCAGTGCGCGATCGCCGGCTTCATGTCGAGCATCTCGACGCGGCCGACAGCTTCCTCGAGTGACCGGAACCCCAGCGCCGCGAGGTGTTCGCGCACCTCCTGCGCGATGAACTCCATGAAGGTCACCACGTGGTCGGCCTGTCCGCGGAAGCGTTCGCGCAGCACCGGGTTCTGCGTCGCCACACCGACCGGGCACGTGTCGAGGTGGCACACGCGCATCATGATGCATCCCTCGACCACGAGCGCGGCCGTGGCGAAGCCGAATTCCTCGGCGCCCAGCAGCGCGGCGATGACGACGTCCCTGCCGGTCTTGAGCTGACCGTCGGCCTGCACGACGACGCGATCGCGCAGGCCATTGAGCATGAGGGTCTGCTGCGTTTCGGCGAGTCCGAGCTCCCACGGCGTGCCCGCGTGCTTCAGAGAGTTCAATGGGCTCGCGCCGGTCCCGCCATCGTGTCCCGAGACGAGGATGACATCGCTCAGCGCCTTCGCGACGCCCGCCGCGACCGCGCCGATCCCCGACTGGCTCACGAGCTTCGTGTGCACGCGCGCCGCCGGGTTCGCCCGCTTCAGGTCGAAGATCAGCTGCTTCAGGTCCTCGATCGAGTAGATGTCGTGGTGCGGCGGCGGCGAGATGAGACCGACCCCCGGCGTCGAGTGCCGCGTGCGCGCGACCCACGGGTAGACCTTCCCCGGGGGCAGCTGTCCGCCCTCGCCCGGCTTGGCCCCCTGGGCGAGCTTGATCTGCAGATCGTGGGCGTGCGTGAGGTACATGCTC
>JAJYSF010000099.1 GCA_021793715.1 Actinomycetes bacterium | reverse complement strand
GTCGTTGGGCACCTCGTCCAGGCGGTAGCCGAGCGCGAGCTTGGCGGCGAGCTTGGCGATCGGGAACCCGGTCGCCTTGGACGCCAGCGCCGACGAGCGCGACACGCGCGGGTTCATCTCGATGACAATGACGCGCCCAGTCGACGGCTCGACCGCGAACTGGATGTTGCAGCCTCCCGTGTCGACGCCGACGGCGCGGATGATGTCGATGCTGATGTCGCGCAGGTGCTGGTACTCGCGGTCGGTGAGGGTCAGGGCCGGGGCGACAGTGATCGAGTCGCCCGTGTGCACCCCGACGGGATCCACGTTCTCGATCGAGCAGACGACGACCGTGTTGTCGGCCGTGTCGCGCATGAGCTCGAGTTCGTATTCCTTCCACCCGAGGATCGATTCCTCGAGCAGGACCTCGGTCGTCGTCGACTCGATGAGACCCTGGCCGGCCATGCGGCGCAGCTCGGTCTCGTTGTAGGCGAAGCCGGATCCGAGCCCGCCCATCGTGAACGACGGGCGGACGACGAGCGGATAACCGAGCTCATCGGCCGTGTCGAGCACCTCGTCCATCGTGTGCGCGATGCGGCTCCTGGCTACCTCGGCACCCGAGGCGACGACGAGCTCCTTGAAGACCTGGCGGTCCTCGCCACGGCGGATCGCCTCGACGTTCGCGCCGATGAGCTCGACGTCGTGCTTCATCAGGATCCCCCGGTGGTGGAGCTCCATCGCGGCGTTGAGCGCCGTCTGGCCGCCGAGCGTTGGGAGGATCGCGTCGGGGTTCTCCTTCGCGATGATCGTCTCGAGCACCTCGGGGGTGATCGGCTCGATGTAGGTCGCGTCGGCGAAATCGGGATCCGTCATGATCGTCGCCGGGTTCGAGTTCACGAGGATGACGCGCACGCCCTCCTCGCGGAGCACGCGGCACGCCTGGGTGCCGGAGTAGTCGAACTCGCAGGCCTGGCCGATGACGATCGGCCCGGATCCGATGACGAGGACGGAGGAGATGTCGTCGCGCTTAGGCATGTGCGCCCTTCTTGCTGAGGCTGTCGATGACGAGATCGCGGAAGCGATCGAAGAGGTAGTTGGCGTCGTTCGGGCCGCCCGCGGCCTCGGGGTGGTACTGCACCGAGAATGCGGGGATGTCGAGCGCCCGGAGCCCCTCGACGACATCGTCGTTGAGGCCGATGTGGCTCACCTCGACGCGCCCGAAACCCGCCGGGCTGTCGAAGGTGCCCTCTCTCGGCGCGTCCACGGCGAAGCCGTGGTTGTGCGACGTGATCTCGACGCGTCCCGTCGAACGGTCGAGCACGGGCTGGTTGACCCCGCGATGACCGAACGGGAGCTTGTACGTGTCGAGGCCGAGCGCGCGACCGAACAGCTGGTTGCCGAAGCAGATGCCGAAGAACGGCAGCCCGTCGCGGAGCGCCCGCTGCAGCAGGTCGACGTGGGTGTCGGAGGCGGCGGGGTCGCCGGGGCCATTCGAGAAGAACAGTGCGACCGGCTCCGTCGCCCGCACGTCCTCGTAGGACGACGACTGCGGGAGCACGTGGACGTCGAACCCTCGTCGCGCGAGGTTGTCGACCGTCGCCTGCTTGATGCCGAGATCGAGGACCGCGAGGTTCCCGATGCGCTCCCCGACGGCCGGCGTGATGTAGGCCGTCTCGACCGAGACCTCGCGGGAGAGGTTGCGCCCGGCCATCTTGGCGGATCCGCGCACCGCGGCGAGTTGCTCCTCAGCGTCCTGGCTCGCGGCGTCGCCGGAGAAGATCGCTCCACGCATGGAGCCCTCGGACCGGATGCGGCGGGTGATCGCCCGGGTGTCGACGCCGGCGATCGCCACGATGCCGTCGCTCTCGAGCGCGTCGTCGAGTGTGCCGTCGGCGCGCCAGCTCGAGGCCATCCGCGATGGGTCGCGAACAATGTAGCCCTCGGCCCAGATGCGGCGGGATTCCGGGTCGTCGTGGTTCACACCGGTGTTGCCGATGTGCGGCGCGGTCTGCAGCACGATCTGGCCGACGTAGGACGGGTCGGTGAGCGTCTCCTGGTAGCCGCTCATGCCCGTCGTGAAGACGACCTCACCGATCGTCGTGCCGCGCGCGCCGTACGCGTAGCCCTCGTGACGCGAGCCGTCCTCGAGGACGAGCACGGCCGGGTCGCGATCGAGGAGCGGTGAGCGGGAACGGGTGGGGGTCATGATGTCGCTCCTGTGATGGTCGGTGCGGAGATGTCGTCGATGGCCGCCACGAACGCGGCAGGGTCGTCGTCCGTGAGCCGGATGTAGGTGTCGAGCGTGCGGGAGCCGTCGGTCCATGCGACGAGCACGAGTCCGTCCGTCTCGACGACCCGGTCGATCGTCCACGTCGCGCGACCCGCCCCGACGAGCGCGTGCGCGGAGATGAACACGGCCGGCTCGCCCGCGAGAGCGAGGCCGAGGCCACTCGTCGTCACCGTGACGTCGGCGCGCGCCCGGAACGCGAGAGGACGGGCGACGACGCGGTCGAGCGGGGCGTCGTGCACGGTGGTCGCGACGTACAGCGCCGGTGCGGAGAACGTCGTCTCCCCGACGGCGTCGCCGAGGGGCACGGCCACGCCCCGATCGCGTCGCGACCTGCGGATCCAGCCCCACGCCATGAGGCCGAGCGCGATGACGGCGACCGCGATCATCACGGCGACGGCACCGGCGGGGCTCATGCGGCCGCCTCGAGGTCGACCAGCTCGCCGTCAGCGAGTGTGGGGCGGCCTCGGTGGATCGTCCAGCGGACGCTGCCCGGGAGCACGCGGCCCGTGAACGGCGAGTTCTTGCTGCGCCCGCGCAGATCCGCGGTCGAGAACTCGGCCTTCGGCGCCGGGTCGTACAGCGTGATCTCCGCCGGCTGTCCCGCGGCGATCGGCGTGCCGTGGCCCGCGAGGGAGCCGATGCGCGCCGGCGTCCGCGACATGACGCGTGCGACGTCGGACCAGTCGAGCTGTCCCGGCGTCACCATCGTCTCGTGCACGACGCGCAGGGCGCTCTCGAGCCCCACCATGCCGTGCGCGGCCGCCGCCCACTCGGTCGACTTCGTCTCGTGCGTGTGCGGAGCATGGTCGGTCGCGACGATGTCGATCGTGCCGTCGGCGAGGCCCGCGCGTACCGCGAGGACGTCCTCTTCGCGACGCAGCGGCGGATTGACCTTGAACGTCGCGTCGTATCCGCGCACGAGCTCCTCGGTCAAGAGCAGGTGATGCGGCGTCACCTCGGCCGTCACGTCCACACCGCGCTTCTTGGCCCAACGGATGATGTCGACGGATCCCGCGGTCGAGAGGTGACACACGTGCAGACGAGAGCCGACATGCTCGGCGAGGAGCACATCGCGCGCGATGATCGATTCCTCGGCGACCGCCGGCCAGCCTGCGAGCCCGAGCTCGGCCGAGACGGCGCCCTCGTTCATCTGCGCGCCCTCGGTGAGTCGCGGATCCTCCGCATGCTGAGCGATGACGCCGCCGAACGACTTCACATATTCGAGCGCGCGGCGCATGATGAGCGGATCCGCGACGCACGTGCCGTCGTCACTGAAGACGCGCACGCCGGCGCGTGAGGCCGCCATGGCGCCGAGTTCTGCGAGCCGCTCGCCCTGCCGACCGACCGTCACGGCGCCGATGGGCTGCACCGTCGCGTAACCGGCGGCCTGGCCGAGCGCGAACTCCTGCTCGACGACGCCGGCGGTGTCGGCGACCGGGTTGGTGTTCGGCATCGCGAAGACCGCGCCGAAGCCGCCAGCCGCCGCGGCGCGCGTGCCCGTCAGTACGGTCTCGCTCGCCTCGAAGCCGGGCTCGCGCAGGTGCACGTGCATGTCGACGAGCGCCGGGAGGGCGATGAGTCCGACGGCGTCGATGACGCGTGCGCCCGCGCGGTCGATCCCCGCGCCGACCTCGACGATGACGTCGCCCTCGATGAGGATGTCGGCGCGCTGGTCGCCTTCGATCGCGGCCCCACGGATCAGGAGCACCTCGCTCATCGGTTCTCCTTCGTGTCGGCGCCGGAGAGCTCTCCGGCCAGCAGCAGATACAGCACGGCCATCCGCACCGAGACGCCGTTCGCGACCTGCTCGAGAATCGTCGCACGCGGCGAGTCGGCCGCTTCGGCGCAGATCTCGAGACCGCGATTCATCGGCCCGGGGTGCATCACGATCGTATCGCCCGAGAGCCGTGCGAACCTGACGGGGTCGAGGCCCCACTGCCGGGCGTACTCGCGTTCGTTCGGGAAGAACGACCCGGTCATACGCTCCGACTGGATGCGGAGCATCATGATCGCGTCCGGTGCGGAGTCGACGGCCTCGTCGAGGTCGTAGATGACGCGGGCGGGCCAGCGCGAGACGTCCTGCGGGACGAGGGTCGGCGGTGCGACGAGGGTCACGTCGGCGCCGAGCGCGTCGAGCAGCCACACGTTGGAACGCGCGACACGCGAGTGCAGGACATCCCCGACGATCGCGACGCGGTAGCCGTCGAGGTCGCGTCCCCGCCCGGCGTCGCCGTGTCGGCGGCGCCGCATCGTGAACGCATCGAGGAGCGCCTGGGTCGGGTGCTCGTGCGTGCCGTCGCCGGCGTTAACGACGCCCGCGTCGATCCAGCCGCTCGTGGCGAGCGTCCGCGGCGCGCCGGACGCGCCGTGGCGCACGACGACCGCGTCGGCGGCCATTGCCTGGAGCGTCTGCGCCGTGTCCTGCAGGCTCTCGCCCTTCGAGACGCTCGAGCCCTTCGCGGAGAAGTTGATGACATCGGCGGACAGGCGCTTCGCGGCCGCCTCGAACGAGATCCGGGTACGGGTCGAATCCTCGAAGAAGAGGTTAACGACGGTCTTGCCGCGCAGCGTCGGCAGCTTCTTGACGTCGCGCGACTGCGTGGCGGCCATGTCCTCCGCGACGTCGAGGATCCGGATCGCGGCGTCACGGCTCAGCGTGCGCGTGTCGAGGAGGTGCCGCATCAGCGGCTCCCCTCGTTCGCGCGTCGCCGCGGCCTCATCGGGCCGCCCCTTCGATCGTGACCTCGTCGACGCCGTCGATCTCGGTGAGCGCGACGTTCACGCGCTCCGAGCGCGCCGACGGCAGATTCTTGCCGACGAAGTCGGGCCGGATCGGCAGTTCGCGATGTCCGCGGTCGACGAGGATCGCGAGACGCACGGTCGCGGGACGGCCGATGTCACCGAGTGCGTCGAGCGCGGCGCGGATCGAGCGGCCCGAGTAGAGCACATCGTCCACGAGCACCACGGTCGCGCGATCGATGCCGCCGCTCGGGATCGAGGTCGGTCGGGGCGCGCGCGTCGGGTGCTGAGCCAGATCGTCGCGGTACATC
>JAJYSF010000098.1 GCA_021793715.1 Actinomycetes bacterium | reverse complement strand
TCGGGGCGGAGCCCGCGACGCTCGACGTGGCCACCATCTGCGACGGTCCACCGGACGGCGGAGAGACCCGTGGGACCCTCGCTCCGGCTCCCCCGGAGCCCGAAGGGCGGCCGAGCTTCGCCTCGCCTTCCGGATCGACGGTGTAGCACGTCGGGTGCCACGTGCGCTTGCGACGCTGTCCTGGTGCGATCTCGGACTCCCGGACGCGCGACTCTGTCCTGGAGATCGCGGCGTTGCATGCGTCGCACGTCGCGTCGTAGTCGCTGGAGGGCCAGATACGAACGGTCACGCTCCCCCCGTCGTGAGCATGCAGTCGGATTCCACCTCATCCGCAACCTTTCGGATGGTGGCAGCGAATCGGCGGACATCGTCAGGGCTTGCCTTTCCGCCGAGCCCCTCGACGAACGCCGTAATGCCGTCGAACATAGCCAGACGGAACGCCCGTTCGTAGAGCTCAATCCGCACGTTCGCCGCTGTCTCGCGCTTCGTCGCTGCGTCGTCGGTCACGAGGTAGCTTACGCACGTCGTGGTCTTAAGGAGCCGGTTCCAGACATCCAGAAGCGAGGAACGTGAGAAGCGTTCCTAGCGTTACGACGTTACGGGTAGGGGGGCGGCATGTGACCGACGAGGGAGGTGCCCGTCGAGTGCCGCTCCCCCCACCCCCTCATGCGCTACGAGACTTAAGCGTTCGCTCGTCGAGTAACGCCCTCACCGTGCGCGCCATGTCGCGTTCGCACCGGCGGAGGTTCCGTAGCGTCGCGAGCGAGATCACGACGGCTCCGCTCGCGACGGTGAGCGAGACGTAGTCCGTCACGCGCGGGTCACGTGACGGTAGCCCAGGACGGCGACGATGCCGAGCGCGACGATCGCGATCGCCTTCATCGCAGCGTCGAGCGGTCCGAACTCGCCGGCGAGCGCCGCCGTCGCACCGGCGCCGGTGCCGGCGACGAGCGCTTGTTCGAGCGTCGAGAGCGAGAATGTCGCGTTCGTCGGCGGCGGCGTTCCTGGCTGCGTTGTTCCGCTCATGCTGGCCCGATCCACCCCTTCGCACCGAGGTAAGCGAGTCCGCCGGTCGAGGAGAGCACGAACGTCGTTCCCTTGACGACCGGGATCGTGAGGAGTTGCCACTCGCCGGTGCCGGTGGCGACGATGTAGGCGTTCTTGCCGTCGCTCAACATGATCACGTCGCCGCTCGTCGTTTGCACCATCACGTGCCAGATGCCGTCACACGGACATGCCGTGGAACCGGCGTAGTTCTGGTAGACGATCCCGGAGTCGTCGTAGAGCGTCACCGCCTGACAGACGAACGTAGCGCTCTTGCTGGCTGACGGGGAGCGTGAGCCAGGGAACCCGCCGCCGAACGTCGGAGGAGCGTCGAGCGGAACGAGCGCCCACAGAAGCGCCGACGTCACACCGGTCGGAGTCCTGATCTCCGAGAAGACGCGCCCGTCGAACGAGAGCGGTTGTCCCGGGAAGAGCGTGATGTTGCCCGACGTCGGGAACCGGTCGCCGTTCCGAGTCCGTCCGTAAATCTGGATGCCCTGACCGCCGCCGGCGTTCGGGAAGACGTCGAGACGTGCGTCCGACGGGATCTTCATCTCCGTGAGGTCGGCGAACGTCCCGCCGGTCCACGGGTATCCGCGCGTCAGGACGCCCGGGCTCGCGCCCGGGCCGAATCCGCCGGCCGCCACGTCGCGCTGCCTAGTCGCGGTAGCCCACGACTCCGCTGATGACCTGGGCCGCGTTCCCCTCCGTCTGCACGTCGACGGACGTGCCCGGAGGCAGGGCCGAGATGTCGATCTCGGCGGGGAGCTGCGGCGTCACGACGCCGGAGAAGAGCCGCTTGCCGACGGAGGTGACTTGCACCTGCGCGCTCGACGTCGAGACGGCGACGACCACGTTCGTCGGCTTCGCAGACGCCGGCAGCGAGACGGTCGTAGTCGTGAACGAGGACTCGGATCCGGTCGGGGTCCTCGAGAAGACGACGCCCTGACCCGCACGGACCGCCGAGGAGCCGCCGCTCGGAGACTCGGAGAACGATCCCCGCCCGCCGACGGCACGACCGGCACCGAACATCAGGCCACCTCAGGACGAGGAGGCGCGTTCGCGATGTTGCCGCCGCTCGTGATCATGCGGGCCGCGACGTCCGCCGTCCGCTTCGCTTCGGCCGCACGGTAGGCCGTCCACGCGGCGCCCTGGCAGGCATCGCAGGCCTCCGTGAACGAGTAGGCTCCGAGAGAGCCGTTCGAGTGTTCGACGCCGCCGAGCCGTCGGTTGCAGATGCTGCACTTCTCCGCCATGTTCTTGCCTCAGATCCGGAACTTCTTCGAGAGCACGCCCGACACGACGGAGGTTGCCGCGAGCCCGAGGAACGACGGCGAGAAGACGGCGCCGCCTATGGCCCCCGAGATGCCGCCGAGGTCCGCCATGGCGGCCTGCGCAGCGTTCGGCGCCCCTGAGGTGCCGTCCTGGATGGCCTTCGCGACGCACCCCGCGACCGAGTAGTCGCCGCCGGCGAACACCAGGTCGGCGACGGCGCCGACGCCGGTCGCGACCGAGATCGTCTTGAGCGGGCGCTCGGTGATGGTCTTCAGGATGCGCTCGTGCGGCTTCGCACGCCGCCCGACCGCTCCGCGCCGGTTGTGCCGCACGCTCCGTCGCCGCTCGCGCCGCCGCCCGAAGTATCGCCGCGCCATGCCTACGCTCGCACGGCGGTAGCCCTCTACGCGTATAGCGTTTGCGTCCGGAGGCCCCAAACGTCGCCGTATACGAATCGGAGCCTCCCGGACGCACGCGGAGTCGTCCGGCACCCTCCGGATGCGTAGGCGTTGACGTTTGAGGCCTCCAATCGCGTGCGCGGGCGCGCCCCGCAAGCGCCTTCTACCGGCTCGCCATGCGCGCTCGCATGGACGCAGGCGCGTTTCTAGCCGATGGAGCCTTGTTCGTCGCCCTCGTCGGTGGCATCTACGTAGGCGCACGGCTCGCCCTTGCCGAAGCCGCACGGTTCGTTGAGGAGGCCCTTCGCGAGGTCCGAGTGACGTCGCTTGAGCTTCTGGCGAACCCCACGACGCAGGCGCTCGTTCGCGCCGCTAGCGCCTTTGCGCCGAAGAAGGGCGGGAGCGTCCTTGGCCAGATCGCTGGGGCGCTGCTCGGTCAGCTAGGGCAGCGTCCGCCGCCTCCTGGAGGTGCGCCGTGAGCGACTCGAAGCGCCCACTTCCGCCCCCGCCTCCAGGGTGGCGGCCTCCGGTCCCTCCCGTGACGCCGGCTACGGCGGCGCTCGACGCTGCGTCGGCGGCAGCGAACGCCTCCGCCGGTCTCATCCGATCCATCGTTGCCGCGCTCGAGCGGCCCATCTACTCCGACGCGAGCACGATAGTGCGAACGTGGGTCGAGATGGATCGTAACGGCAAGGCGCACACCCTCACCGAGACACGGACGAAGGGATGGACCGTCCCGCTCGGACTGCCCGTCCTAGCGCTCGGCGTCGCCGCCGCGTGGGAGGTCGGGTGCACGTTCGCCGCCGCGTGGGAGAAGCAAGGCGGAGGCTCTCCGAACCCGCAGACGAACCCGCTCCTTGCGCTCCTCGATCCCACGTCGTGGCTCGTCAGCGAGGTCTTCGACCCCTCGACCGGCACGACGAAGAAGGCGAGCGTTCCTCCGTCGGCAATGGGGACCTGGAACGCGCTGCTGGCGAACTTCCTTTCGCCGGCGCAGACGGGAGCCGGTGTCCTCAGCGCGAAGCTCGTCGCCAACCTCGCGGAGCAGGCGGCGCCGCCGTCGAACGGAGCGCCCGCGAAGACGCCGGCGCCGCCGCCGACCTACGTGACGCCGCCCGCCGTGAGTCCGAACCCGAAGGTGAGGGCGTAGATGGTCGGACGTGCGAAACGCGCGCCGAAGGTCTGGAAGACGTGGACACCCCGGGTCAGCGTCACCTGCCCGGGGTGCGGGGAACGAGTTACCATCAAGGGAACGCATGTCGGACGGTGGTCCTTCGAGGTCGTGACTCCGAAGAAGCCTCCGTCCGCCTAGCGTTCGCCGCCCGTCAGAAGTCCCTCTCTGTCTCTCCCGCTCCGAGCGCGGAACGAACCGCGCTAAGCGTGGCGCTCGACCACATACGGTCCGCTCGACGGAGGAGGTAGGTCCAGATCACGGAGGTGACGCACATCCCGTCGATGAGGCCGAAGGCGAACGCGACCGCGTCGAACGTCACTTCTTCGCCCTCCGCTTCGACGGAATGGTCTCGCGTCCCCAGTAGATGCGGAACGTCGGCGCGCGCGTCGTTCCGCAGCGAAGGACGTAGGCGACGGCGGTCATGTCGCCCTCGCCCTTGCGCTTACGGAGGAACTTCTCCTCGTCCGCCGTCGGACGGTTCGCTCGCAGACGAGCGAGCGTTCGCGCCGACTTGACCTCGATCCAGAGGAGCTTGCGCTCGAAGGCACTCCCGCCGTCCATCACGACGAGGAGATCGCACGGCCACGACGGAGCGAGCGGCACGACGAGATAGCCCGGCGTGGCCAGTTTCTCCGCGACGTGGGCCTCTGCCGCCCACGCGCCACGCATGGTCGCGCTCACGGCTCCTCCTTCGGGGGGACAGTCGGGGCGTGGAGTGCCTCTTCGGAGCCGGTCGGGCAGTCCACGCACACGGGAACCCGACCCGCATAGGAGCGGGGATAGTGAGCAACCATCGGGTGCCCGCAGCTCGCGCACCGTTCGGCCTGCGTCGGGGCGGTCACGGCCTCTCCTCGATGAGATCGCACGTCGGGCACTTATGGCGCCCGACGGTGTGCTCCGCTCTGAGGAGGTCGCTGAGCCGCGCCACCCTGACACGCAGAACCGCGATGTAGGAAAGATCGCAAGTGCACCCTGGCACCGGGCACGTCCGTAACGAATCGTGCGTGGAAGAATGCGCCGCCGCGCTATGGCCGCACTCGTCGCAGATCATGCGCCGTCCTCCCGCTCGCTCGACGGAGACGGATCCGGCTCGTCCCGCTCCAGCCACGCCGCGAGACGGCGCTCGATGAGCATCCGCGCCGCGTCGATCTCCGCCGTGACCTCCTCGCCGGGGACGCGGCTCTGGATGCGGACGAGCCACCTGGTCCCTCCCTCGACGTCCGTCGCCTCACCCTCGACGCTTACGCTGGTGAGCGATTCGTAAGAGCGAGTGTCCGAGTGCGACGCAGGCGAGGCCGCAATCGGGGCGGAGCCCGCGACGCTCGACGTGACCACCATCTGCGACGGTCCACCGGACGGCGGAGAGACCCGTGGGACCCTCGCTCCGGCTCCCCCGGAGCCCGAAGGGCGGCCGAGCTTCGCCTCGCCTTCCGGA
>JAJYSF010000097.1 GCA_021793715.1 Actinomycetes bacterium | reverse complement strand
GGTCGAGATCGAGGCGACCTGTCGCACCGCCGATCGCACGGGCGTCGAGATGGAGTCACTCACGGCGGTGACGGTCGCGGCGCTCACCGTGCTCGACATGGTCAAGGGCATCGACCGTTCCGCGATCATCGAGAACGCGCGCATCGTCAGCAAGACGGGCGGCCGCAGCGGATCCTGGACGCGCCCGGGCGAATGACCGCCCGTCCGCGCGACAGGACGCGCGCCGGCGGCTCATGGCAGGATCGGACATGAGGAGGACCACCATGAGCGATCCGAAGCACCTGCCGCCCGCGGCCCTCGAGGAGTGGACGCGCGCCGCGTGCGCCGAACTCGGCCTCGACGCCGACGAGATCGACATCGCGTTGGTGCTCGACCTCGCACGGGATGTCGCCCACAACGTCGCCCGGCCCGCCGCTCCCCTGACCGCCTTCCTCACCGGGCTCGCGGCGGGACGATCCTCGGATCCGGACGCCGCCCGCGCCGCGATCGCGCGCGCCACCGCGATGGCCAAGGAGTGGGACGCATGACGACGGTGCGCTATTTCGCGGCCGCAGAAGAGGCGACCGGCTGCGGCGAGGAGACGCGAAGCGAGACGAGCCTCGACGCCCTCCGCTCTGCGCTCGTGACCGATCACCCGGGGCTGCGCGGGATCCTGCCGCGGTGCGCGGTGCTCGTCGACGGCACACGGCACGATGACGACGTCGCGCTCACCGGCTCCGAGACGATCGACGTCCTGCCGCCCTTCGCGGGCGGCTGAGCGGCGCGGATCCGCACGGGCGGTGTCAGCCGCCGAGCCCCTTCCATGCGGTGCTGCCGTCGGTCTCGACCTGGCGCTTCCACACGGGCAGGTCGCGTTTGACGTCTTCGATGATCGCGCGGCACGCGTCGAATGCCTCCGCGCGGTGCGCGGACGCGACCGCGATCACGATCGCCGGCTCCCCGACGGCGAGACGCCCGATGCGATGGCTGACGGCCACGATCGTCCCGGTCCGCTCGGCCGCGCGCGCGGCGATCTCGCCGAGGACCTTCTCAGCGTCCGGGTGAGCGGTGTATTCGAGCGCCGCGACCGCGCCGGCCGCATCCGGGTCATGGTCGCGCACGCGCCCGACGAACGTCGCCTCGGCGCCCATCCGGGGGTCGTCGACCAGCGCGAGGTGTGCGTCGAGCGTGATGGGTGACGTGCTGATCACGGCGTGCCGTACGGATCCGGGCGGGGGGTGCTCAGTCATGGTCTCCTCCCGCGAGTTGACCGAGCGCGTGCGGCGCGATCCGCAGCAGCAGCGGCATCCCCTCAGCGACGGCTTCGGGCGATCCCGGCAGGTTGACGACGAGCGCGTCCCCGGCGACGCCCGCGATGCCCCGCGAGAGCAGCCCGCCCGGAGCGGCGAGGGATCCGATGCGGCGCAGCTCTTCGCCGATGCCCGGGATTTCGCGGTCGATGGCGGAGCGCGTGCCTTCCGGCGTCTCATCGCGCGGCGCGATGCCGGTGCCGCCCGAGGTGATCACGAGGCGCGCGCCGGACGCGAGCGCCTGGCGGATCGCCGAGGCGACCGCCGCGGAACCGTCGGGGACGACGGCGGGCGCCGCGACGTCGTAGCCGGCCTCGCGCAGAGACGCCGCCGCGATCGGCCCGGCGGCGTCGGCGCGTTCGCCAGCGGCGCTGCGGTCGCTCACCGTGATGACGGCGGCGCGAAGACCAGTCATTCTGCGTCCTCCGTCAGCAGATCGGGACGGCGCGTTCGGGTGCGTTCGAGCGCCTGTTCGTGGCGCCACTCGGCGACGCGGCCGTGGTGTCCGCTCAGCAGCACATCGGGCACCGTGAGGCCGCGCCACTCGGCGGGCTTGGTGTAGACGGGGTACTCGAGCAGCCCGGACTCGTGAGATTCCTCGACGAGGCTCTCGGGGTTGCCGACGACGCCCGGCACGAGACGGCCGACCGCCTCGATCATGGCCATGGAGGCGACCTCGCCGCCGTTCAGCACGTAGTCGCCGATGCTCACCAAGCGCACTCGTCCGCGCGCGGCGTAGTGGTCGATGACGCGCTGGTCGACCCCCTCGTAGCGGCCGCAGGCGAACACCAGGTGCTGCTCCTCAGCGAACTCGCGCGCGGTGCGCTGCGTGAAGACCTCGCCAGAGGGCGTCGGCACCACGAGCACGGACGTCTCGTCGAGGATCCCGTCGAGCGCCTCCCCCCAGGGCTCCGGCTTCATGACCATGCCGGCGCCGCCGCCGTACGGGGTGTCGTCGACGGTGCGGTGGCGGTCGTGGGTGTGATCGCGCAGGTCGTGCACGCGGAGGTCGAGGACGCCGGATTCTCGCGCCTTGCCGATGAGTGAGACGTCGAGCACATCGAAGAACGTCGGGAAGATCGTCACAATGTCGATGCGCATCCTCTGATCCTATTCCCCGCCCATGACAGCGGATCAGAGGCCCGTGTGGGCCACGATCCCTCGGCGGACCGCATCGAGCGCGCGACGGGCCGTGCGAGCGAGGTCGCCGTCAGCGACGAGGGAGATCTGGTCGAGCAGGTCGATCGTCTGCTTCGTCCAGCGCACGAAATCTCCCGCCGCCATATCCGCCGTGCCGAGCACGTGATCCAGCGATTGCCCGCGCGCCCACATCATCATCGCCTGGGCGAGACCGGGGGCGAGCGGAGCGGTGCCGGGGAGGCGGTGGTCGTGCTCGAGGTCGTCGAGCTCGGCCCAGAGCCGTTCGGTGACGTCGAGCGCTTCGCGGAAGGGGCCGCGGGGCAGCCCATAGTCGCCGTTCTGCTCGCCGCGACGCGGCTCGTACACGAGCGTGCAGGCGAGCGCCGCCAGCGCTGCGGGGTCGAGTCGCCGCCACAGGTCGCGCCGCAGCGACTCGGCGACGAGAAGGTCCCGGTCTCCGTAAATCCGCTTCATGCGGCTGCCGGCCTCCGTCAGCACGGTGTCGCCCTCCGCGATCCGCACGTAGTCGAGCGCGGCGAGCACGTCGACGATGCGGTCGAACTGCCGTGCGACCGTTCCCGTGCGTGACGAGATCTGCCGCCGCTGCTTGTCGGTCTGCCGCTTCAGTTTGTAGTAGCGCTCGCCCCACCGGGCATGCTGCTCGCGGTCCTCGCACCGGTGACAGGGGTGCCGCTGCATGCTCTTCTTGAGGCTCGTGATCTGCTGTCGACGCTGCTCCTCGCGCGCCTTCGAGGGCGTTCGGTCCCTGCGCGCCTTCTTCTCGAGATCGCTCAGCTCGCGCCGGATCGCCGCGTACTCGGCGAAGTCCCCGCGATGGCAACGCATGGCCGTGAGGTACCCCTCGAGCGATTCCTCCGCGCGCCTCACCTCTCGGGCGAGGCCGACCACCGCGCGGTCGGCCTGGAACTGGGCGAACGACGATTCGAGGATCTCGCGGGCGGACGAGCGGCCGAACTGGTCGATGAGATTCACGGCCATGTTGTATGTCGGGCGGAAGGACGAGTTGAGCGGGTACGTGCGCCGCGATGCGAGCGAGGCCACCGCGTGCGGGTCGAGGCCGTCGGTCCAGTGCACGACGGCGTGGCCCTCGACGTCGATGCCGCGCCTGCCGGCACGTCCGGTCAGCTGCGTGTACTCGCCCGAGGTGATCGGAACCCGCGCCTCGCCGTTGAACTTCTCGAGCTTCTCGAGCACGACAGTGCGCGCGGGCATGTTGATGCCGAGCGCGAGCGTCTCGGTCGCGAAGACGACCTTGACGAGCTTGCGTTGGAAGAGCTCCTCGACGATCTCCTTGAACGCCGGAAGCAGCCCCGCATGGTGCGCCGCGAGGCCGCGCTCGAGATCGTTCGCCCACTCGAAGTAGCCGAGTGCGCCGAGGTCCTCGTCCTGCAGCGACGCCGTGCGCCGACGCACGATCTCGCGAATGGCCTCGCGCTCCTCCCTCGTCGTCAGGCGGATCCCCGCGCGCCGCGCCTGCGCGACGGCCTGGTCGCACCCGATGCGGCTGAAGATGAAGAAGATCGCCGGAAGCAGCTGCTGTCGATCCAGCAGACCGATCGCCTCGGCCCTGTCGAGGCGCGCTCCCATGCGCGGCGCGCGCGGCGGGCGTCGGTTCCCGCGGCCGCGCCGCGGCGGTCCGCCATCGGACGGGAGACCGCGCCCCATCCGCAGCAGCTGCGTGTTGACGCTCGGCTCGCCGGGGCGGGCCCGCTCATCGAAGAGGGGCAGGAGCTCGCCGCGCGTGAGCACATGTTGCTCCAGCGGAACCGGTCGCGTCTCGGAGACGATGACCTCCGTGGATCCGCGCACCGTGCCGAGCCAATCGCCGAACTCCTCGGCGTTCGACACCGTCGCCGACAGGGCGACGAGCCGCACGCTCTCGGGGAGATGGATGATGACCTCCTCCCACACGGCGCCGCGGAACCGATCGGCAAGGTAGTGCACCTCGTCCATGACGACGTAGCGCAGATCGAGGAGCGCGCGCGAGGAGGCGTAGATCATGTTCCGCAGCACCTCGGTCGTCATCACGACGACGCGCGCGTGCGAGTTGATGTTCGTGTCGCCGGTGAGCAGACCGACGTTCTCTGCCCCGTAGACCTCCTGCAGCTCGCGGAACTTCTGGTTCGACAGCGCCTTCATCGGCGTGGTGTAGAACGCCTTGTCCGTGTCAGAGCGCATCGCGAGATGGATCGCGAACTCACCGACGATCGTCTTGCCGGCGCCTGTCGGCGCCGCGACCAACACGCTCGACCCGCCTTCCAGCGCACGACAGCTGGCGACCTGGAACGGATCGAGTTCGAATCGCTGCGCGTCGGCGAACTCAGCGGTGACGGGGTGCTCGCGGACGCTCTTCGCCTCGGCGTATCGCTCGGACGGTGTGGCGGAGGACATGGTCCCATCCCACCACGACCCGGCGCCGTCAGTCGTATGCGACGAACAGATCGGGGTTCCGCTTGCGCCGACGCCAGTCGAACAGCAGACAGACGCTCGCCGCGATCATGTACAGCACGAACATGATGGCCGCGACGACGAGGAACGTCACCATGTCGGCCGGAGGCGATGCGAACATCCCGAAGACGAGGCAGAGGAGCAGGACCCACCGCCACGCGCGCATGACCTGCTTGCCCTGCACCACGCCGACGAGATTCAGCGCGACGAGCACGGCCGGGGTGACGAACCCGATGCCGATGATCATGAGGGTGCGGAAGACGAAGTTGTAGTACTCCCTCGCGTCGAAGAGCTGTCCAACGCTCGCGACGTCGTCTGGGAAGAACGACGCCATGATCGTGATGATGTTCGGCAGCAGGAAGATCGCAAGCGTGATGCCGCCGGCGAACAGCGGGATCGCGGCGCCCATGAATCCCATGCCGACCCAGAACTCCCGAGATCG
>JAJYSF010000096.1 GCA_021793715.1 Actinomycetes bacterium | reverse complement strand
TTGTGAGCGCTAACATGAAGAGGACATCGACCAGGAATGGAGCTCGCAATGACGCAGATGCCACCCGATGACGCGCGTCGCGCCATCCGCAGCGGCGAGACAGCGCTCGGCATCGAACTCGGCTCGACCCGGATCAAGGCCTGTCTGACGACGCTCGCGGGGGAGACGCTTGCGACCGGCGGGCACGCGTGGGAGAACACGCTCGCCGACGGTCTGTGGACGTACCCGCTCGAAGCCGTGCGCCACGGTCTCGTCGCGGCGTACGCGGAACTCGCCGCCGAGGTCGAGGAACGCTTCGGCGAGCGTCTCGCGGACGTCGGCGCCGTGGGCGTTTCGGCGATGATGCATGGCTACCTCGCGTTCGACGCGGACGGCGAGCTGCTCGTCCCATTCCGCACGTGGCGGAACGTCAACACCGCGACCGCGGCCGCCGTGCTCTCGGACGCGCTCGACATCAACATCCCGCTGCGCTGGTCGGTCGCGCACGTCCACCAGGCCGTCCTCGACGGCGAGGATCACGTCGCGCGCCTCGCTCGCGTCACGACGCTGTCCGGCTACGTCCACGAGCTGCTCACGGGGGAGCGCGTGCTCGGCGTCGGCGACGCATCCGGCATGTTCCCGATCGATTCGGCCACGGACGACTACGACCGCGACATGCTCCGCACCGCCGACGAGCTCCTCCACCGTGCGGGCGCCACCCACCTTCAGCTCGCCGAGTTGCTGCCGACGGTCCGCGCGGCGGGGGAGAACGCCGGACGCCTGACCAACGAGGGCGCGCGGCTCCTCGATCCGAGCGGCACGCTCGCCGCCGGCGCCGTCGCGGCCCCACCCGAGGGCGATGCCGGAACCGGCATGGTCGCGACCAACGCCGTGACGCCGCGCACAGGCAACGTCAGCGCCGGAACGAGCATCTTCAGCATGATCGTGCTGGAGCGTCCCCTCGGCTCACGGCATGAGGAGATCGACCTCGTCACGACGCCGGCGGGCCACGCGGTCGCCATGGTGCACTGCAACAACGGCGCGAGCGAGATCGGCGAGTGGGCCGGCGTGTTCGGCGAGTTCGCCCGCGCGCTCGGGCACGACGCGTCCGCGGACGAGGTGTTCGGCGCACTGTTCTCCGGGGCACTCGCACGCGGATCCGACGACGGCATCCTCGCCTACAACCACCTGTCGGGTGAGCCGATCGCCCGACTCGACGAGGGGCGCCCGCTCGTCGCGCGCACGCCGTCCTCCGCGCTCACGCTGGCCGGCTTCATGCGCGCGCAACTGCGCGGATCCTTCGCGACGCTCAGCCTCGGTATGCGCACGCTCGCCGACGAGGGCGTCGAGATCGACGCGATGCGCGCCCACGGCGGCGTCTTCCGCACGGCCGGAGTCGCGCAGCAGCTGCTCGCCGAGGCGGTCGGTGCACCCGTCGCGGTCTCGGATACTGCGAGCGAGGGCGGCGCGTGGGGGATGGCTCTGCTGGCCGCCTACGCCCACGCGCGCACGACCGGCGTCGACGCGGCCCTCAGCGAGTGGCTCGAAACGGCGATCTTCGCCGACGAGCAGACCACCGTCGTAACGCCGGAGCCCGACGCGGTCGCCGACCACGCCGACTTCCTCGACCGCTGGAGCGCCGGCCTCGCCATTGAGCGCGCCGCGGTCGAGACGATGCCGTGAACGAAGGAGCACGAATGCCCGAAATCGATCAGATCCCCGCCGTCATGCGCGACGCCGTTGATGCCGCCAAGCGGCGCGTCGCCGAGCTGCACGCCGAACTCCCGCGCTGGGGCCTCGTCGCCTGGACCGCCGGAAATGTCTCCGAGCGCGTCGCCGGTGACGGCGAGCACCCCGACCTACTCATCATCAAGCCCTCCGGCGTGAGCTACGACGACCTCGAGCCCGACGCGATGGTCGTCTGCGACCTGAACGGCGAACTCATCGAGGGCGACCGCAGCCCGTCCTCCGACACCGCCGCGCACGCCTACGTGTACCGGCACATGCCCGACGTCCACGGCGTCGTGCACACGCACTCGACCTACGCCACGGCGTGGGCCGCGCGCGGCGAAGAGATCCCCTGCGTGCTCACGATGATGGGCGACGAATTCGGCGGACCGATCCCGGTCGGCCCGTTCGCCGTGATCGGCGACGACTCCATCGGACAGGGCATCGTCGAGACGCTTCGCGACCACCGATCGACAGCGGTCCTCATGCAGAACCACGGCCCGTTCACCATCGGAGCGACCGGACGCGCCGCGGTGAAGACCGCCGTGCTCCTCGAAGAGGTCGCCAAGACGGTGCACGTCACGCGGCAGCTCGGAGAGCCCCTCCCGATCCCCCAGGAGAAGATCGATTCCCTCTACCTGCGCTACCAAACCGTCTACGGCCAGCGCTGACGGTCCGCGGGACGCGCTCTCGCGACGCTGTCGTCAGTCAGCGCACGTCCGGTGCGCTTCCCTCCTCCGCCTTGCGAGAGCGCATCCCGCGGACCGTCAGTCATTGACCCATCACGTTTCGAAAGGAACAGCATGACGAAGCCATATTCCGACAAGAAGGTCTGGTTCCTCACGGGCAGCCAGGGGCTCTACGGTGAGGAGACCCTGCAACAGGTCGCCGATCAGTCGCGCGAGGTCGCGCGTCTGCTCGACGAGAACGCCGAGGTCCCGGCCCCGATCGAGTGGCGACCGGTGCTCACCGATGCCCCGTCGATCCGTCGCGCCATGCTTGACGCGAACGCCGACGACGACGTCATCGGCATCATCACGTGGATGCATACCTTCAGTCCCGCGAAGATGTGGATTTCCGGGCTCGAGGAACTCCGTAAGCCCCTCCTGCACCTGCACACGCAGGCGAACGTCGAGCTGCCGTGGGACACCATCGACTTCGACTTCATGAACCTCAATCAGGCGGCACACGGCGACCGCGAATTCGGATACATCCAGACGCGTCTCGGCGTCGCTCGCAAGACCGTCGTCGGTCACGCGAGCGATCCGCGGGTGGTGTCGGAGACGAGCACGTGGATGCGCGCGGCAGCCGGATTCGCCGAGGCACGGAACCTGAAGGTCGCCCGCTTCGGCGACAACATGCGCTACGTCGCCGTCACCGAGGGCGACAAGACTGAGGTCGAGGCGAAGTTCGGCACGCAGGTCAACACCTGGGGCGTCAATGACCTCGTGGAGAAGGTCGAGGCCGCGACGGGCTCCCAGATCGACGCGCTCGTCGCCGAGTACCTCGAGCAGTACGAGGTCGCCGACGAACTGCGTCCCGGCGCAGAACGCCACGAGTCCCTTCGCGATGCGGCGGCGATCGAGATCGGTCTGCGGACCTTCCTCGACGAGGGCGGGTTCAAGGCCTTCACCGACAACTTCGAGGACCTCGGCGCGCTCAAGCAACTGCCCGGGATCGCCGTTCAGCGGCTGATGGCCGACGGGTACGGCTTCGGCGGCGAGGGGGACTGGAAGACTGCGATCCTCGTGCGCGTCGCGAACGTCATGGGTGCAGGACTCACCGGGGGCGCGAGCCTCATGGAGGACTACACCTATGACCTCACGCCCGGTGACGGGCGGATCCTTGGCGCGCACATGCTCGAGGTCGCTCCCTCCCTGTCGCAGAAGAAGGCGCGCGTCGAGATCCACCCGCTCGGCATCGGCGGCAAGGCCGATCCGGTGCGCCTTGTGTTCACGGCCGATGCTGGCCCCGCCGTGGTCGTCGCGCTGAGCGACATGCGCACGCGCCTGCGCCTGACGGCGAACGTCGTCGAGCTCGTCACCCCGCCCGAGCTGCCCCACCTTCCGGTCGGTCGCGCGGTGTGGAAGCCCGCCCCTGACCTGCCGACGAGTGCCGCATGCTGGATGGCGGCCGGCGCCGCGCACCACACGGTCATGTCGAACGCCGTCGGCATCGAGGTCTTCCGCGACTTCGCTGAAATGGCCGGCGTCGAACTGCTCGAGATCGACGACGACACGACGGTACGCGGGTTCCAGAACGAACTGAAATGGAACCAGGTGTACCACCACATCGCCGACGGCGTCTGAGGCACGTGAACCGGCCGCACGTCGCTGTCCGTTCCGCGGAGCCACACGATGTGCGGCTGGCTTTCGCTCGCTCTTTACAACGTTTACCTATAACGTTGTAAATAGCAAGAAGACTACGCTGCCGTGCCTTCCTGAGCGCCTCGGACATCGGCAGGGTCGCCGCGCTCACGGAAGTCTGACGTCGCCTCGAAGGAGAAGCTGTGCCCACCGCTCTCATGTCCATCGATCCGCGTTTCACGATCGGTCGGATCCATCGCAACCTGTTCGGCGGCTTCGTCGAGCATCTCGGCCGTCACATCTACGACGGCATCTACGAACCCGGTCACGAGACGGCGGACGCCGATGGCTTCCGCGGCGACGTGATCGATCTCGTGCGTGAGCTCGGCGTGACGACGATCCGCTATCCCGGCGGCAACTTCGTCTCGGGTTTCCGATGGGAGGACAGCGTCGGTCCGCGGGAGGAACGCCCGCGGCGACTGGACCTGGCGTGGCATTCGACGGAGACCAACGAGGTCGGGCTGCACGAGTTCACGTCGTGGCTCGAGAAGGTCGGCAGCGAGCTGATGCTCGCGGTCAACCTCGGCACGCGTGGCACGCAGGAGGCGCTCGATCTGCTCGAGTACGCCAATGTCCCGGCGAAGACCGCCCTGACCGATCAGCGCGCGGCCAACGGCCGCCCGGACCCGTTCGGAGTGAAGATCTGGTGCCTCGGCAACGAGATGGATGGACCGTGGCAACTCGGTCACCGCAGTGCGGACGACTACGGGAAGATCGCCTCGCAGACGGCGAAGGCGATGCGCCAGGTCGACCCCGACGTGGAACTCGTGGTGTGCGGCTCATCGGGAGCGCAGATGCCGACGTTCGGTGAGTGGGAGCGCACCGTGCTGCAGCACACCTACGAGGACGTCGACTACATCTCGTGCCACGCGTACTACCAGGAGCACGACGGGGACACCGCTTCGTTTCTCGCGTCTGCGGTCGACATGGACCGATTCATCGACTCCGTCGTGCAGACCGCGGACCACGTGCGCGCCGTCAAGCGTTCCGAGAAGCAGATCAACATCTCCTTCGACGAGTGGAACGTCTGGTACCTGACGCGCTTCCACGACGAAGACAAGATCCAGGACATCGCCGAGTGGCCGGTCGCCCCGCGCCTGCTCGAAGACGTCTACTCCGTGCTCGACGCGGTGGTGTTCGGCAATCTGATGATCTCGCTCCTCAAGCACGCCGACCGGGTGACGAGCGCCTCGCTCGCACAGCTCGTCAACGTCATCGCGCCGATCATGACCGAACCGGGCGGAATCGCCTGGCGGCAGACGACGTTC
>JAJYSF010000095.1 GCA_021793715.1 Actinomycetes bacterium | reverse complement strand
CGATCAGCAGATGGAGACCCTCTCCGGAGGGAATCAGCAGAAGGTCGTCTTCGCGCGCTGGCTCGTCGGCGACGTCGACGTCCTCCTGCTCGACGAGCCCACGCGCGGCGTCGATGTCGGCGCCCGCAGCGAGATCTACCGCATCATCGTTGACCTCGCACAGCGCGGCATGGCGGTGCTGATGGCGTCCAGCGATATGCCCGAGATCCTGAGCCTCTCGCATCGCGCGCTCGTGATGCGCGGCGGCGGGATCGTCGGCGAACTGCCCCGCGAGGAGCTGCACGCCGACGACGTGCAGGATCGCATCTTCCGGCTGTCAAGCGGCCTCACCACCAGGGGGAACCCCATACCCACCGCCCAGGACCTCGGGAAGGACACGGAGCGATGAGCACCGAAACAGTTGTGGACACGAGCCGCCGTCGATTCAGCACTGCGTGGTTTCAGAGTCTTGCGATCCGCTATGCGATGGTCATCGTACTTCTCCTCGTGATCGCGTTCTTCGCCTACCGCAGCGCCCGCTTCGGAACGGTCGACAACGTCGTCACCATTCTCGTCGCCGCTGCGCCGTTCGCCCTGATCGCCCTGGGCCAGACACTCGTCATCCTCACCGGCGGTATCGATCTGTCGGTGGGCAGCGTGATCGCACTCAGCTCCATGGTGGGTGCGCTCGTGGCGAAGACCAATCCCGAGCAGATCTGGCTCGCGCTGATCGCCGCGGTGGTGGTGGGAGCCGGCGCCGGAAGCGTCAACGGCTTCGTCGTCTCGGTGATGAAAGTACCCCCATTCATCGCGACGCTGGGAATGCTGACGCTCGCCTCCGGTCTGGCGTATGTCGTCGGCAGCGGCGCACCGATCAACGGGCTCCCGTCGGGGTTCGGCAATCTCGCCAACACCGAAATCTTCGGCCTCACGATCCCGGTCATTCTCATGATCGTCGGGATCCTCGGACTCGGCATCATCATGCGTCGCACCGCGTTCGGGATGCGCATCTACGCGGTCGGCGGCAACGAGCTGGCCGCCCGCATCGCCGGCGTGAAGACCGGCCGCGTCCTCTTCAGCGTCTACGCCATCAGCGGCGCGCTCGCCGGACTGTCGGGCGTGATGCTCGCCTCGCGCGTCATCACGGGCTCGCCCTCATTGGGCGTCGGGTACGAGCTCGACGCCATCGCGGCCGTCGTCATCGGCGGCGCGAGTCTGCTCGGCGGGCGCGGCACAGTCTGGGGCACGGCGCTCGGCCTGCTCCTGATTCAGACCCTCAACAACGGTCTCGACATCCTGACGGTCCCCGCCTACTGGCAGGACGTGATCAAGGGTGTGCTCATCGTCGCGGCAGTCTCCGTCGACGTGTGGGCGACGAAGAGGCGCACATGATCCCACCAGACACCATTTCCGACACGCGACGACCGTCGCACACCCCTGCATAGATTGCTACGGAGGAATCTCATGACACTCAGTTCGAAAGCCCGCGGCGTCGCGGGCGCGAGCACCGCCGCCGTCGCCGCCATGGCCCTCGTCGCCTGCGGCGCCGGGGATCCGAACGCAGGCGACGACGACACCATCACCATCGGCGTGAGCGTGTACGACATGTCGTCCTTCATCACGGAGGGCAAGGAGGGGATCGACCGCTACGCCGCGGACAACGACATCGAGATCCTGTGGAACTCCGCCGGCATGGACGTCAGCGCCCAGGCCGACCAGGTCGACCAGTACATCAACGCCGCTGTCGACGCGATCATCGTCGTGCCGGTGCAGGCGGAGACGCTGGAGCCGCAGGTGAGCGCGGCCGCCGCGGCCGACATCCCGCTGCTCGATGTCAACGCGACGCTCAACAACGACGAGGTCGCGGGCTCGGTGCAGCCCGACGATGTCGCCGCGGGCGCGCAAGAGGCCGAGATGATGATGGAGGAGCTCGGGGGAGAGGGCAACGTGGTCATCCTCCAGGGCCCACTGGGCGGCTCCGGAGAGATCAACCGCGGTGCCGGGATCGACCAGGTGCTCGAGGAGCACCCCGACGTCGAGGTGCTCGCGAAGGACACCGCGAACTGGAGCCGCGATGAGGCCGTCAACAAGATGAAGAACTGGATCTCGGCCTTCGGCGACGACATCGACGGCGTGATCTCGCAAAACGACGACATGGGCCTCGGCGCGCTGCAGGCACTGCGCGAGGCGAACATGGGCGATGTGCCGATCGTCGGCATCGACGGCATCGAGGACGGACTGCGCGCCGTCGAGAGCGGCGACTTCATCGGCACCTCATTGCAGAACGGCACCGTGCAGCTGGCGACCGGTGTCGCCGTCGCCGCCAAGATCGTGCGTGGCGAGGACGTCGATCTCAACCCCGTCTATCTGATGCCCGCGATCACGCAGGAGAACGTCCCCGAGGCGATGGAGCACGTGGTCACCGACCGCGAGACGTTCCTCGACGGGCTGTCTGACCTCATCAACAGCAACCTCGAGTCCGGTGACATCGCGTTCGAGGGCCTGACGGGCCAAGGCGAATAGTCCGCCTCGTCCGGGCTCACGGGGCGCCGACGCGCCTCGCGAGCCCGGATTCACCGCCGTATCCACCGAGAGGATTTCGCCATGACCACCCCGTCGCCTGCCACGACCATGCGCGCCAGCGTGCTACTCCGCGAGAACGAACTCACCGTCGAAGAGCGTGCGGTCCCCCAGCCAGGACCAGGCGAGGTGCTCGTGCGCGTCGCCGCCGTCGGCATCTGCGGTTCGGACGTGCACTATTACCGGCACGGCCGCATCGGAGACTTCGTCCTCGACGAGCCGCTCGTCCTCGGCCACGAGCTGTCGGGGCGCATCGCCGCCGTGGGGGAGAACGTCGACGCCGCCCGAGTCGGCGAGCGCGTCGCGGTTGAGCCACAGAAGCCGTGCCGCCGCTGCCGCGAGTGCCTCGCCGGTCGATACAACCTGTGTCCGCGCATGGAGTTCTACGCGACCCCACCGATCGACGGCGCGTTCGCGGAGTACGTCGTGATCGATTCTGAGTTCGCCCACGCTGTCCCCGACTCGATGTCGGACGAGGCCGCGGCACTTCTCGAGCCGCTGTCGGTCGCGATCACGACGATGCGCAAGGCGCACGTCGTGCCGGGGTCGCGCGTCCTCATCGCCGGGGCGGGCCCGATCGGCGTGATCTGCGCGCAGACGGCGCGCGCCTTCGGCGCTGCCGAGGTGATCGTGACAGACCTCGTCGCCGAACGTCGTGAGCGCGCACTGGAGTTCGGCGCCACGCAGTCGCTCGATCCGCGTGAGATCGACGTCGCTACGGCGGGCTTCGACGTCGACGCGTTCATCGACGCCAGCGGCGCGCCGCGGGCCGTGTTCGACGGCATCAAGGCGGTGCGACCCGCCGGGCACGCCGTGCTGGTCGGGCTCGGGAACGCTGAGATGCCGCTTCCTGTCGAGCACATCCAGAACCTCGAGATCTCGGTGACCGGTGTCTTCCGATACACCGACACGTGGCCCGCGGGCATCCACCTCGTCACCACGGGACAGGTGGATCTCGACGCGCTCGTGACCGGAAAGTTCGATCTCGATCACGTGGCCGAGGCACTCGATAGCGACCAAGATCCCACCGGCCTGAAATCCATCGTCTACCCCACCTCCACGAAGGACACGCCATGACCTCGGTCTTCAGCCTGGAGGGCCGGTCCGCTGTCGTCACCGGCGGCAATCAGGGACTCGGCAAGGCGTTCGCGTTCGGCCTCGCCGAGGCGGGAGCGCGCGTCGCGATCGTCGGCCGGAGTGCCGAACGCAATGCGTCCGTGGCAGCAGAGGCCGCGGAGGCTGGCCACAGGTTCGTCACGATCACGGCCGACATCACCGACGACGCTCAGGTCGAGCGCATGGCGAGCGAGGCGGTGGAGGGGCTCGGCGGGCGCGTCGACGCCCTCGTCAACAACGCCGGCACCTGCTACCACAACGAGGCGTTCGCGGTCACGGACCAGGAGTGGGACGACGTGTGGAATCTCAACGTCCGCGCGCTGTGGAAGGCGACGGTGGCGTTCGGCACGCACATGCGCGAAAACGGCAGCGGCGCGATCGTGAACATCGGCAGCATGTCCGGGCTCATCGTGAACCGCCCGCAGATGCAACCGGCGTACAACGCCTCCAAAGCCGCCGTCCACCAGCTGACGAAATCGCTCGCGGTCGAGTGGGCCCCGTACGGTATCCGCGTCAACGCCGTGGCACCCGGCTACGTCAAGACCGAGATGGCCCCGGTCGATCGCCCTGAGTTCCGCAAATACTGGATCGACGATGCCCCGCAGCAGCGGTTCGCGATGCCCGAGGAGATCGCGCCGAGCGTCGTCTTCCTGGCCAGCGACGCGGCGTCCTTCGTGACCGGATCGGTGCTCGTCGTCGACGGCGGCTACACCGCGGTGTGAGGTCGATCGACCACGGTCAGCCAGGGAGCGAATCGTGCGGCGCGGAAGCGCCGCGACGAGAGGAGATCAGATGGATCAGACACTCGGCCCGGTCGTCGTGACGGGTGGCGGGCGCGGGCTCGGGCACTCGATCGCGTCGGCCTTCGCGGCGCAGGGTGCGTCGGTCGCGCTGCTCGACGTCCAGGAGGGCGCCAGCGAGGTGGCGCGCGCGCTCGGAGACGAGCATGGCGTCGACGCGATCGGCGTCGACGCGGACGTCACCGACCCCGCCGACCTCGAGAGTGCGTTCGCGCTCGTGCGTGAGCGCCTGGGCGTGCCGCGGATTCTCGTGACCGCCGCGGGCATCACGCAGTTGAAAGACGCGCTCGAGGTCTCGCCCGACGAGTGGCGCCGCGTGATGGCGGTGAACGTCGACGGCACGTTCTTCGCCGCGCAGGCCTTCGCCCGCGGCCTCCTCTCCACGGGAGCGAGCGGGAGCGCCGTGTTCATCTCCTCGATGTCGGGGTCGATCGTCAACGTCCCGCAGCGACAGTCGGCCTACAACACCTCGAAGGCGGCCGTGTCGCATCTCGCGAAGTCGCTGGCGGTCGAGTGGGCAGACTCCGGGATCCGGGTGAACGCGATCGCTCCCGGGTACTTCCTCTCCGACATGACGCGCCAGTTCACCGATGAGAATCCCGAGCTCGCGCGGGACTGGACCTCTCGTATCCCCCTCGGCCGAATGGGTGACCCCGCCGACCTGCACGGTCTCGCGCTGTTCCTCGGATCTGAGGCCTCCGCGTACGTCACCGGGCAGGTGCTCGGCATCGACGGCGGCTACACCGCGATCTGACGCCGCGCGGCTCAGGCGCCCGTGAGGGCGAGCGCCGAGCCGTCGGCGGCGACATCCACCTTCACGGCGTCTCCGTCGTGGATCGTGCCGGCCAGGATCCCGCGGGCCAGCAGGTCC
>JAJYSF010000094.1 GCA_021793715.1 Actinomycetes bacterium | reverse complement strand
TACGCGGACACCCTCCCGGCGCCGCAGTCCCTCAGATCCGCCGGAGCGGATCCTCCCGCCGAGCCCGTTGCCAGCGGCGCCAGCAAGGTGCCCGCTTCGCTTCGCCCCTGTGGCCGCCGACAGCGCGCACTTCGCTCGCGTGAGGGAGTGCAACGTGCGGCGCATGCCCTGTGGGCGCGAGATACTGTCTCTGTGCCCACCTATCGTGACGACGCGGTCGTCCTCCGCACACACAAGCTGGGGGAGGCCGATCGGATCCTGACGCTGCTCACGAGGCAGCACGGCAAGGTCCGCGCGGTCGCGAAGGGCGTGCGCCGCACCTCATCGAAGTTCGGGGCGCGCCTCGAGCCGTTCATGGCCGTCGACGCGCAGCTGTACATCGGCCGGAATCTTGACATCGTGCAGCAGGTCGATCAGACCGGCGCATACGGCGCGGCGATCGCCTCCGACTATGACCGCTATCTCGCCGCGGGTGCGATGGCCGAGGCAGCCGACCGCCTCGTGGGAGAGGGCGATGCCCAGCCGCAGCAGTTCTTCCTCCTCGTCGGCGCACTGCGTTCGCTCGCCCGCGGCGAACACTCCGCCCAGGCGACGCGTGACTCCTATCTGCTGCGCGCCCTCGGGCTCAGCGGGTGGACCATCCAGCTCGACGCGTGCGCGCGATGCGGCGAGGAGGGGCCTCACGGCCGGTTCTCCGCCCACGTGGGCGGCGTCGTGTGCGAGGCGTGCGCGCCGGCCGGAACCCCGCGGGCGGACCACGTGACGCTCGATCATGTCGCCGCGCTCCTCGCCGGTGCGTGGGAGACCGTGGACACGGCGGAGCCCGGCGTCGCGGACCGGGCGAGCGGTCTCGTCGCGGCGTACGCCCAGTTCCACCTCGAGCGCGCGATCCGCTCGCTCGGTCGGCGCTGAGCGTCCCGTGATCACCGGGGCCGAGGCGGGGCGCGATAATGGCGGCATGCCGAAGCCGTACACGCACCCCGACGCCGAGCCGTATAAGCCGCTCAACTGGACGGGGCTCGAACCTCCGGCGTTCGCCGGCCCCGTGCCGAATCATGTCGCCGTGGTGATGGACGGGAACGGCCGCTGGGCGAATCGGCAGGGGCTGCCGCGCACGGAGGGACACCGTGTGGGCGTCGATGCGATGCTCGACGTCATCGCGGGTGCCGTGCAGGCCGGGGTGAAGCATCTGTCGGTGTACGCGTTCTCAACGGAGAACTGGAAGCGATCGCCGTCGGAGGTGCGCTTCCTGATGGGCTTCAACCGCGAGGTGCTGCACCGCCACCGCGACCAGCTCAACGAATGGGGCGTACGCGTGCGGTGGGCCGGTCGCCGTCCGAAGTTGTGGGGATCCGTCATCAAGGACCTCAAGCTCGCCGAGGAGCTGACCAAGGACAACACCCGGATGACCCTCGCCATGTGCATCAACTACGGCGGACGCTGGGAGGTCGTCGACGCCATGAGGAAGATGGCCGAAGACGTGCAGGCGGGACGCCTGAAGCCCTCAGCGATCAGCGAGAAGACGATCGCAAAGAACCTCTACCTGCCGAATATGCCAGACGTGGACCTCTTCATCCGCTCCGGGGGCGAACGCCGCACGAGCAACTTCATGATGTGGGAGGCGTCGTATGCGGAACTCGTCTTCGACGACGCACTCTGGCCGGAGTTCAGCCGCGAGAACCTCTGGCGGGCGATCCAGACGTTCCATGCGCGCGACCGCCGCTACGGTGGCGCCGTGGACGTGCCGCGCGCCTGACGGATGCGCCCTGGTGTGGGGCGTCAGCGCGGCAGGTGTTTCTCGATGAGGTCGATGATCGCCGGGTCGTCAGGCGTCGTCTTCGGGCGGAAGCGCTCGACCTCTCCGGAGGGGAGGATCACGAATTTCTCGAAGTTCCACGCGACCGGGCCGCCGAGCCCCGCGTGATCCTTCGTCTTCGTCAGCGCCTTGTAGAGCGGCGCGGCCTGCGAGCCGTTGACCCGGACCTTGTCGGCGATGGGGAAGGAGACTCCCCAGGTCGTCGCGCAGTAGTCGAGGATCTCCTCCATCGATCCGGGCTCCTGCCCCATGAACTGGTTGCAGGGGAACCCGACGACGCGCAGCCCACGGTCGCCATAGGTGCGCTGGAGCTGCTCGAGCTGCTCGTACTGCGGCGTGAGGCCGCACCTGCTCGCGACGTTCACGACGAGGAAGACCTCGTCGCCGTAGTCGGCGAGCGTCGTCGGAGCGCCCTCGGCGTCGGTGAACGCAATGCTGCGGGGATCGAGATCAGTGGCCATATCCACAGGCTAACCGCAGCCGGATCCGCCCAGGCGAAAGGTGAGAAGATGGGGGCGTGACGATCGCCCTCGAAGAAGCACCCCTCGCGCCCGCCGTGCGCGACATGCCGCCACTTCGCATCGGCCCGCTCACCATCGACGTGCCCGTGGTGCTGGCGCCGATGGCCGGTGTGACGAACATGGCGTTCCGTCGACTGTGCCGCGAATACGGTATCGGCCTGTATGTGACCGAGATGATCACGACCCGTGCCCTCGTAGAGCGCAACGACGTCACGATGCGCCTGATTCAGCACCACGAGTCAGAGACCCCACGCTCGATCCAGCTGTATGGCGTCGACCCCCGATACACGGGCGAGGCCGCGCGGATCATCGCGGGGGAGGACCACGCCGATCACATCGACCTCAACTTCGGATGCCCGGTCCCGAAGGTCACGCGCAAGGGCGGCGGATCCGCCCTGCCCTGGAAGCGCGACCTGTTCCGCGACATCGTCGCGGCCGCGGTCGACGGGGCAGGTGATGTGCCCGTCACCGTCAAGATGCGCACCGGCATCGATGCCGACCATTCGACCTTCCTCGAGGCCGGCCGGATCGCGGAAGACGTCGGCGCCGCGGGCGTCGCGCTGCACGCGCGGAGCCTCGAACAGTCCTACTCGGGAACAGCCGACTGGTCCGCCATCGCCGAGCTCAAGCAGCACGTGACGAGCATCCCCGTGCTCGGCAACGGTGACATCTGGAGCGCGGCCGACGCCGTGCGTATGGTCGAGGAGACGGGGTGTGACGGCGTTGTGGTCGGCCGCGGATGCCTCGGTCGACCGTGGATCTTCGGCGAGCTCGCACGCGCGTTCGGCGGCGACGCTCCGCGCGTGGATGCCTCGCTCGCGTTCGTGGCCACCGCCTTCCGCCGCCACGCGGAGTTGCTCGTGGAGTTCTACGAGGACGAACTGCGCGGATGCCGTGACATCCGCAAGCACGCCGGATGGTACTTCAAGGGGTATCCGGTCGGAGGCGAGATGCGCGGTCGCTTCACGAAGGTCGACTCGCTGGCTCAGATCGACGACTTGATCGGGGAACTCGACCTGACCGTTCCGTTCCCGGGCGACAGCGTGGAAGGTCCCCGCGGTCGATCCGGACGCGCCAGGCGGGCGATCCTGCCCGAGGGGTGGCTCGACTCGCGCGAGTTGGCCTCGGCCGAGTCGGCGGCGCTGCACGAGGCGGAGCTGGATACCAGTGGCGGCTGACCGGGCGGCCGGCTACACGGACACCGACGTCGAACGCTTCCTGCCGGAACGGCGTTCGCAGCGCGGCGAGTTCGCACGCGACCGGGCGCGAGTGCTGCATTCGGCGGGCCTGCGGCGTCTCGCCGCGAAGACGCAAGTACTCAGCCCCGCGAGCGACGCCGACTTCGCGCGTAACCGGCTCACCCACTCGCTCGAGGTCGCGCAGATCGGCCGCGAACTGGCTTCGGCGCTCGGTCTCAGCGACGACGTCGTCGACGCGGCGTGCCTCAGTCACGACCTCGGCCATCCGCCCTTCGGGCACAACGGCGAACGCGCGCTCAACGACTGGGCCTCCGACATCGGCGGCTTCGAGGGCAATGCGCAGTCGCTGCGAATCCTCACGCGACTCGAGCCGAAGATCACCGGCGAACACCGCTCGGTCGGACTCAATCTGACACGGGCCACGCTCGACGCGACATGCAAGTACCCGTGGACAGTCGACGACCCCGCACACGATCCCGGCGGACGGCTGAAGTTCGGCGTGTATCCGGAGGACGAGGAGATCTACCGATGGATGCGTGGTGACGCGCCGACACGCGTCCGCTGCATCGAGGCGCAAGTGATGGATCTCGCCGACGACATCGCGTACTCCGTGCATGATTTCGAGGACGCGGTCGTCAACGGCTACGTCGACGTGGCACGCCTCGCAGATCCCGCCGAGCACGACGCGTTCGTCGGTCGGATCCAGGCGTGGGTCGGATACGACTACAGCCGCGACGAGCTCGCGGAAGCGCTCTTCCGCCTGACGCGTCAGCCGATGTGGCTCACGCGGTTCGAGCGTTCCCGTGCCGACCTCGCACGCCTGAAGAACCTCACGAGCGACTTCATCGGACGCTTCGCGAGCGCCTCCGTGGAGGCGACGCGCGCCGCGTATGCCGACGCGTCGCTGACCCGCTACGGCGCCGAGGTGGTCGTGCCACGCGAGATCGAGCTCGAGATCGCGGCGCTCAAGGGGATCATGGGAGCCTCCATCGTGACGATCGAGGCGCGCCGCAGCGTCTACGTCGAGCAGCGACGCGTGCTGACACGGATCGCCGACGCGCTGTGGAACGCCGACACGCTGTGGTCGTCGGGTGCCGACCAGCTCGACCCGTCGCTCGCGGCCGATTTCCTCGAGGCGGGCTCCGACGCCGAACGCAAACGTGTGATCGTCGATCAGATCGCGAGCCTCACCGACCAGACAGCCGTGGCGTGGCACTCGCGCCTCGTCGGCGACATCGACCCGGCTTCGGTCGGCATCTGGATGCGCGCGGCGCAGGCGGCACCGCTCGGAGCGCACTGATGGCTCGGATCCGCCAGGCTGATGTCGAGGAGGTCAAGGCGCGCATCAACATCGCCGACGTCATCGGTGAGCGCGTCGCGCTGAAGACCGCCGGCATCGGGTCGCTCAAGGGGCTGTGCCCGTTCCACGACGAGAAGAGCCCGAGCTTCAACGTGCGGCCGAGCCAAGGCTTCTACCACTGCTTCGGCTGCGGCGAATCCGGTGACGTCTACACGTTCCTGCGCGAGATGGACCATCTGACGTTCACCGAGGCGGTCGAGCGCATGGCGCAGCGCGTCGGTTACCAGCTCACGTACGAGGAGGGCGGCGGACCCGCGCCGGCGGCCAGCGGGCGCTCCCGTCTCTACGCCGCGAACACGCAGGCGGCCGAATTCTTTCGCGAGCAGTTGCTGTCCCCAGAGGCCGAGCGCGCCCGGGCATTCCTCGGCGCCCGCGGCTTCGACCCCGGGGCCGCGAGCCACTTCGGCGTCGGGTACGCGCCGCAGGGCTGGGACGGCTTGTTGAACCACCTC
>JAJYSF010000093.1 GCA_021793715.1 Actinomycetes bacterium | reverse complement strand
AACGGCCCGTCCGTCCCCCAGACCGTTGGGTTCGTGCGCTCGATGAAGCCGGCTTCCTCGCCGCTGCGGGTGGGGAACAGATCCTGTGCCGTTGTCGTCGTCGTCATTTTCTCTTCCTCTCTTCTCATCCGTCTCGCTCACGTCGAGACTCACGCCGTAGCCGGTCGCGATGCGCGCGCCGTCCTCATCGTGGACGGCGCGATCGCGTTCGTCGGCACGCCGGACACCCAGCGACAGTGGCGGCGCGCAGAAGACGACAGGACATCTCGCCGCATTGCCCCGCGCGGCCAGGCGCCCGGCGTTTTTCGCAGGCGCCAGCGGAGGTCAGAGCGCCCTGCCGGCGAAGGTGCGGTTCGAGAGCGTCCGGTTCATCGTCATGCGCGTCCATTTCGACTGATCGCCCATGTGTCGGTCTGCTCTCTACCGTGTCATGAATCGCGCATCAGTCCAAGTCACCGGTCCCCACCGATCAGCGGCGGATCGACGCTCAGTCGTCCGAGGTCGTGGGGTCGGTGAACGGCTGGAGCGACTCTGCCGCGAGCGTCAACAGTGCGTCGTCGTCGAGTTCCGCCACAACGCGTGCCGCGGGTCCCCCGACGAGGCCCACGAGGATCGGCTCGCCGGTCGTGGGAAGCAGGTTGATCCACGTGCGGATCGTCGGATCGGTCGGCTCTTCGACCTCTTCCTCGGTCCCGTTATCCGGATCCTCGGTGGTCGGCGCGGGCGTCGGGGTCGGACGGGCGGGGCCGACCACGTGCCAGATCGCGGCCGACGTCGCCCAGAACGGCGCGTCGTAGCGCAGCCACACCGATTCGATCGCACCCATCTCAAGCGCGGAGATCGCACCACGGTGCGAGAACGTCAGCGGCGGATCGAACTCGATCGCGCCCGCCTTGAGCACGCCGAGCGGCACCGTGACGATCACGCGGTCGTAGGTCAGCGCCTCGCCGCCCGCGAGGCGCAGGCTCACGCCGGAGTCGTCGTGGACGACGTTCGAGACGGTCGTCGAGTACGTCACCTCGAGGTCGCCGAGAGGCGCCTCGACGAATGGGGCGACGTCGCTCGCGAGCGCGTCGAAGGATCCGTCGGGCAGGGTCGGCGCGTACCAGCTGGAGGCCGTGGCGGGGTCGATGCCCGTCATCGCCGACAGGGCGGCCACGAACGCGTCATGCTCGTCGGAATCGGCGAGGCCCGCCTCCGCCATCGCCTCGGCCAGGGAAACATCGGATGACGCGGCCTTCACATCGGCGATGGCGCTCGCGATGTCCTCCCCCGAGGGCGGCTCGACCTCGCCGTCGCGCGAGAAGCCCGCCACACCGGAGACCGCGACGGAGCCGACGCCGAGCAGCGCCATGCGCGAAGCCGTCTCGGTGTCGTCGGATCCGAGCAGCCACGCGCCAGCCTGGGGCGGAACCGGCCAGTCGTCGCCGTCGTGCGTCGCCAGGCGCCCGCCGGCACGATCGCGCGCCTCGAGGACCGTCACGTCGACGCCCGCCTCCAGGAGGCTGCGCGCCACGGTCGCGCCAGCCGCGCCGGCGCCGATCACGGCGACGCGCTCACCGTCGTCCATCACCTCGGAGACCTCGCGTGCCGCGCGCTCGCCCGATTCGACGGCCCCGCGAATCGTGCCGGGCGCCGTCTGGCTCGTCGCCTCGCCCGCGAAGAACACTCGGTTGCCGAGCGGCGTCGCGAGCGTTTCGCGATCAGCGACCGTCGCCCCGACGGGCGTCACGCTGCGCGCGCCGTACGCGTACGGATCCGTCGTCCACGCCGTGCGGAAATACGCCGCCGCGGCGGGAATCTCACCCACGGGCGTCGGTGTCACGGTCGGCTCGCGCGTCGGCGTCTCCTCCGGCGGAGGAGCCGGCGTCGGCGTGCACGACGCAAGCAGAACGGTGAGCGCCCCAGCCCCCGCGCCCAACAGCATCGTGCGACGTGTGATCCTCATCGCTCGTAAGGTTACCCGTCGCACGATTGACCGCACAGACATCGGATGTCTACGCTGTAACAAGACCCCGAGGAGATCACGTGAGCACGATCGTCACCGTCGACACCGTCGACATCCGCTTCCCGACGTCCGAGCACCTGGACGGTTCCGATGCGATGAACGCCGACCCCGACTACTCGGCGGCGTACGTCGAGATCACCACCGACGCCGATGACGGGCACTCCGGCCACGGCTTCGTGTTCACGATCGGGCGCGGCAACGACATCCAGACCGCCGCCATCCGCGCCCTCGCGCCGCATCTCGTCGGGCGCGACGCCGAGGCGATCCTCGATGACATGGGAGCCTTCTGGCGCGAGCTCGTCGGCGACTCGCAGCTGCGCTGGCTCGGTCCGGAGAAGGGCGTCATGCACATGGCGATCGGCGCCGTCGTCAATGCCCTGTGGGATCTGAAGGCGAAGCGCGCCGGGCTGCCGCTGTGGCGCCTGCTCGCGCAGATGAGTCCGGAAGACATCGTCGACCTGATCGACTTCCGCTACCTCACCGACGCGCTCACGCGCGAGGACGCGCTCGAGATCCTCCGGGCGGCTGAGCCGGGCCGTGCCGTGCGCGAGGCCGAGCTGCTCGAGCAGGGCTACCCCGCCTACACGACGACGCCCGGCTGGCTGGGGTACTCGGACGAGAAGCTCGTGCGCCTGTGCCGCGAGGCCGTGGCCGACGGTTTCGGCATGATCAAGCTCAAGGTCGGTGGCGACGTCGACGATGACATCCGACGTATGGGTCTCGCACGCGAGGCCGTCGGGCCCGACATCCGCATCGGCACGGATGCGAACCAGCGCTGGGGTGTCGACGAGGCAATCGAGTGGATGGGACGCCTCGCCGAGTTCGACGTCGCCTGGATCGAGGAGCCGACGAACCCGGACGACATCCTCGCCCACGCCGCCATCGCGAAGGGCGTCGCCCCGATCCCTGTCGCCACCGGCGAGCACTGCGGTGGTCGCGTGATGTTCAAGCAGCTGCTGCAGGCGAACGCCCTGAGCGTGCTGCAGATCGACGCGACTCGGGTCGCGGGTGTGAACGAGAACATCGCGATTCTGTTGCTGGCGGCGAAGTTCGGCGTTCCGGTCTGCCCCCACGCAGGCGGCGTCGGACTCTGCGAGGCCGTGCAGCACCTGTCGATGTTCGACTTCATCGCCGTCACCGGCACGACCGAGGGCCGCGTGATCGAGTACGTCGATCACCTCCACGAGCACTTCGTGACGCCGACTCACGTGACCGGCGGCGTCTATCACGCGCCGACCGCCCCGGGCAACGGCATGGAGATGCTGGCGGCGAGCCGGGAGGAGTACACGTTCCGTGGGTGAGGTCTCTCGCCGAAGCGACCTGGCGCTGCCATCGTTCGGTTTCGGCGCCGCGGGAATCGGCAACCTGAATCGCCCGGTGACCGATGACGACGCGCGTGCCGTGCTCGAGGCCGCGTGGGACGCCGGCGTGCGCTACTTCGACACCGCCCCGCACTACGGCCTCGGCCTCTCGGAGCGACGGCTCGGCGCGTTCCTCCGCACGAAGCCTCGCGACGAGTTCGTTCTCTCGACGAAGGCCGGGCGGCTGCTCGTGCCCAACCCCGGCGGTGAGAACCAGCTCGACGTCGAGAATTTCTACCACGTGCCCACCGTCGTCAAGCGGCAGTGGGACTTTTCCGCGGACGGCGTGCGCCGGTCGATCGAGGAGTCGCTCGAGCGGCTCGGCCTGACGTCGATCGACCTCGTCTACCTCCACGATCCCGACCATTCCGGCGATCTCGAACGCAACCTCGCGTCGGGTACGGCCGCGCTCGCGGATCTGAAGCGCGAGGGCGTCGTCCGGGCGTCCGGGCTCGGATCCATGGACGCGGGCGCGCTCGCGCTCGGCGCGGCATCGGGCGGGCTGGACGTCCTGATGGTCGCGGGGCGGCTCACGCTGCTCGAGCAGCCGTCGCTCGCCGACACGGTTCCGGCCTGCGAGCGCACGGGAACGAGTATCGTGACGGCGTCGGTATTCAACTCGGGCCTGCTCGCGAGCGACCAGCCCGCCGACAACCCGCGCTATGACTACGGCGAGGCGCCGCAGGCGCTCGTGGACCGGGCGACCCGCATCGCCGGGGTCTGCCGCTCATACGGTGTCCCGCTGCCGGCGGCGGCGTTGCAGTACACGACGCGCATCTCGCCTGTGCGCACGGTCGTGTCGGGCAGCAGTCGCCCCGCGCAGATCCGTCAGAACGCCGAGTGGATGCGGCTGGAGATCCCGGAGGACCTCTGGGCGGAGCTCGCCGCCGAGTCGCTCATTCCGTAAGCCCACGCACTGGGTCGCCAGAGTTTGCGGCGTCGCGGCACGCGCGCCCGCAAACTCTGGCGACCCACGTTCCCGTGAGGCCTACTGCGGGCGCAGGCGCAGGCCATGCATGCCGCCGTCGACAGCGAGCGAGGTCCCGGTGGTGGATCCGGCCCGCGGACTCGCGAGGTAGGCAACCGCGTCGGCGACCTCGTCCGCCTGCACGAGACGTCCGTGCGGCTGGCGCGCGTTGAGCGCGGTGCGCTCTGCGGCGGGATCCGGTGCCGAGTCGAGCAGCCGCCCGATCCAGGGCGTGTCCGCGGTTCCCGGGTTCACGCAGTTCACGCGGATCCCCTCGCGCAAGTGATCAGCCGCCATCTGCAGCGTCAGCGACAGGATCGCGCCCTTCGTCGCACCGTAGAGGGCGCGTGCGGGAAGGCCCGCGGTCGCCGCGATCGAGCACGTGTTGACGATGGCCGCCGCCGTCGACTGACGCAGGTGCGGCAGGGCGGCGCGGGAGACGCGCACGGCCCGACGACGTTCACGTCGTAGACGCGATGCCACTCGTCGTCATCATTGTCCTCGATCGTGCCCTGCGCGCCGATGCCGGCGTTGTTCACAACGATGTCGATGCCGCCGAAGTCCTCCGCGACCGCGGCCACGCCCTCGCGGACGGTGCGGTCATCGGTGACGTCCACACGGTAAGCGTCGACGAGACCGTCGGTCACCTCGCGGTCGAAGATCGCGACCTGCGCACCCTCTGCGCGCAGGCGCTCGACGATGGCCGCGCCGATCCCGCTCGCGCCGCCGGTGACGATCGCCTTCAGCCCGTCGAACGTTCCGCCAGCGCTCACGCGAACACCTGCTTCTGGGATCCGAGGCCCTCGATGTCGAGCTCGACGACGTCGCCGGCCTTCAGGTAGGGGAAGCGACCCGAGAGGGCGACACCCTCCGGCGTGCCTGTCATGATCACGTCACCCGGCTCGAGAGTGAGGTGCTGCGAGAGATGCCACACGATGTAGGGCACGTCGAAGATGAGGTCGGAGGTGCGCGAGTCCTGTCGCGGCTCACCGTTGACGAAGCTGCGCAGCCGCAGGTCCGAGACGTCGACCTCGTCCGGGGTGACGAGCTCGGGGAGATCGG
>JAJYSF010000092.1 GCA_021793715.1 Actinomycetes bacterium | reverse complement strand
ATCTACAGCGCCGCGGTGGCGTTGTTCCGGATCGTGACCGGACCGGATCCACAGGCCGCGTTCGGGTGCCAGCGCACCTGCGAGGTCTTGCCCACGGGGTACCAGCTGAAGTACGAGTCCTTCGTGTAGCGCTGCAGCTGCTTCGCCGCCATGTACACCTGGTTCTGGAACCCGAAGTACTGCGAGTCGCACGCCGCACCGTCCGGGCATCCGAAGCCCATCGCGATGTCGTACCGCCAGTCGCTCGGCCACGTGTGCGTCACGAGCCCCTGCTCCTTCTGCAGGGTCACCAGCAGCACGCGCTCGCTGACCTGGCACGCCTTCGACACCTTCGAGATAATCTGCGCCGCCGTGTCCTTCGCGGCGCCGCGGTACGCTCCGGAGCAGTAGGCGTTCGCCGGCTTCGTCGCCGTGCGCATCGCGAAGTTCTTGAGGCACGTGTAGTTGGGGTCGCACTTCGCGACCTTGCCGTTGAGGAATCGCTGGATCTGCGCTGCCGACATCGTGCCGGAGCGGTACATCGTCTTGTCATTGATGATGTTGCCGGGGTCGAAGCCCTTCAGCGTCGCGGGCTGCACGCCCGGCATCGTCTGCGCGTATCCGCCGGGGTCGGCCTCGTCCTCGGTCATCGACCCCAGATAGTCGCCGTTTTCCGGCAACGGGATCTCGTCGGCGGGCGGCGTCGCCTCGTCGGCCGACGCGGACGCCGGCAGGACGGCGACGGCGAGAGCGCCGATGGCGATGAGGGCGAACGCGAGGCGTTTCAGGGACATGCGAGTCAGCGCAGCGGGCACGGATTAAGTATGCCAGTCGCGCATCGTCGGCTCAGAACTTCCCGGTCGATTTCTGCGCCGCGATCGCCTCGGTCATGGTCCCCTCGTCGTCGGCGGCGGGGTCGGCTTCGTCGACCACCTGCTTCGGCGACCGGCGACTGCGCTTCTCCGCGACGTTCGCGAGCCACGACAACAGCAGACACATCACGATGTAGATGCCGCCGATGACGAACGCCGCCTGCAGAATCGGGCGACCCAGCGTCGCCTGACTCGCGAGCAGCTTCACGTAGTAGAGCAGCTCGTGATAGGTGATGATGAACCCGAGCGCGGTGTCCTTCATGGTCACGACGAGCTGCGCGATGATCACCGGAAGCATCGCGCGGACCGCCTGCGGCAGCAGGATGAGCGTCATCACGCCGCTCTTCCGCAGTCCGATCGCGTATCCCGCCTCCTTCTGGCCGCGCGGGATCGCTTCGACGCCGGCGCGCAGCGCCTCGGCCAGGACGGATCCGTTGTACACCATGAGCGCGAGGACAACGGCCCAGTACGGCGACATCGCGATGCCGAGCGTCGGAAGGCCGTAGTAGAGGATCATCATCATCACGAGCACGGGAACCGCACGGAACCCCTCCGTGACGACCGTGGCGGGGATCCGGATCCACGCGTGATCGGAGAGTCGGCCGACGGCGAGCACGAACCCGAGTGCGAGGCTCAGGACGCCGGCCAGCAGGAAGGCCCGCAGCGTGCCCCAGGCGTACTCGGCGATCGACATCCATACCGTGGTGTAGGAGAAGACCTCCCATTTGGCGGCGGTGAACTGCCCGGTCAGCGCGAGTCGCCAGCCGACGAACGCGACGACCGCGAGAACGACGATGATCGTCACCGCCGCGAGGATGCCGTTGCGGCGGCGAGCCCGGGGCCCGGGCACATCGTAGAGAACGGACGTCATCGTGCGATCCTCCATCGGTTCTCGAGCGTTCGCTGCAGCCAGGTGAGGAGCATCACCACGGCGATGAAGAATGCCGCCACCCAGAGCAGCACCTCCATCGGGCTTCCCGGGCGCGTGTGCGAGTTCGAGATCGACGCCTGCAGCGCGGGGAGCACCGAGATGGAGAACCCGGCGGCGACGGTCGTGTTCTTCAGCAGGGCGATGAGCACGCTCATCATCGGCGGCACGACGGAGCGGAACGCCTGCGGCAGGACGACGACCGACATGACCTGACCGAACGGCAAGCCGATCGCTCGCGCCGCCTCGGCTTGGCCGACGGGAACCGTGTTGATCCCCGCACGAAGCGTCTCGGCGACGTACGTCGCGGTGTACACGCCGATCGCGAGAATCCCGAGCACGGTGTTCGACAGGGCGGGGAGCGCGAGCGCGCTGTACCCGAAGATGAAGAAGAAGAAGACGAGCGTCAGCGGGGTGTTCCGGACGAGGTTCACATACGCCCACCCCACCGCCCGCGCAATCGGCACCGGTGAAACGCGCATGGCCCCGACGATCGTGCCGAGCACGAGCGCGATGATGCCGCCGAACACGAACACCATGAGCGTGAAGGTGATCCCCTCGCGCCACAGGTCGAGGTTGCCGAAGATGGCGTCCACGCGTTACCTCTCTCTTTGCCCGTGCGGGTGCGGGGCCGGCCTGGCCCCGCACCCGTGGTGATCACTCGACCGGGTCGACGTCCGGCTGATCGATCTCGATGCCCGACTGACCGAGCGTCGCGTCGAAGATCTCCTGCCAGGTGTCGCCGCCCTCGGTGAAGGTGGTGTTGATGAACTCCTGCAGTGCCGTGTCGCCCTTCGGGATGCCGACGCCGTAGCGCTCCTCGGTGAACAGGCCGTCGAGCACCTTGAGGTTGTCGGGGTCCTGCGCCGCGTAGCCGATAAGGATGGCCGCGTCGGTCGTGACCGCGTCGACCCTGTCGTTGAGCAGGTCCTCGACGCACTGGGAGTAGATGTCGTACTCCTCCGTGTCGATCTCCGGGAAGTTCTCCTTGATATTCTGGATCGGCGTCGAGCCCGTCGCCGAGCAGACGGTCATCCCATTGAAGTCGGAGACGTCGTTGACCTCAGTCATCTCGCTGTCACCGGAGACGAGGAAGCCCTGCCCGGTCACGAAGTACGGCCCGGCGAAGTCGACCTGTTCCTTGCGCTGATCGGTGATCGAGTACGTGCCGACGTAGTAGTCGATGTCGCCGTTCACGATCGCCTGCTCGCGGTTCGCCGACGCGATCGGCTCGTACGTGATGTCGTCCTCGCTGAAGCCGAGCTCGGCCGCGATCCAGCGCGCGATCTCGACGTCGAAACCGCTGCGTTCGCCCGTCGTGGCGTCGAGGTATCCGAGATTCGGCTGATCCTCCTTGACACCGATCACCGGTCCTCCGCGCTCGACCATTGCATCGTAAGTGGGGCTGCCTTCGAGAGCAACGTCCTCCGAGATCTCCTGCTCGGGAGCGTCGCCGCCCGTGTCGCCCGTCGGCGAGCCGCTGTTGCACGCCGTCAGCGCGAAGACTGCTCCGGCCGCGATCCCGACGGCCGCTGCGTTGCGGAACTTTCGCATGTTTTCCTCCTGGTGTGGTGGTGAGATGGCGCCGCCCGCTGTGTGTGGTGCGCGGCGCCGTGGGTCATTGCGTGAGAAGCTTCGAAAGGAAGTCCTGCGCGCGCGACGACTGGGGATTGGTGAAGAAGTCTTCCGGCTTCGCCTGCTCGACGATCTCGCCATCGGCCATGAAGACGACACGGTCGGCGGCCTTGCGAGCGAAGCCCATCTCGTGGGTCACCACGACCATCGTCATGCCCTCCTGTGCGAGGTCGACCATGACGTCGAGGACCTCGTTGATCATCTCGGGGTCGAGCGCGCTCGTCGGCTCGTCGAAGAGCATGATCTTCGGGTGCATCGCGAGTGCGCGTGCGATCGCCACACGCTGCTGCTGACCGCCGGAAAGCTGCGCCGGGTACTTCTCGGCCTGGTGCGCGATGCCGACCCGGTCGAGCAGGCGTCGCGCCTCCTTGTCGGCGTCGGCCTTCTTCATCCCCTTGACCTTGATCGGTCCGAGCGTCACGTTCTCGAGGATCGTCAGATGGCTGAAGAGGTTGAACGACTGGAACACCATGCCGACCTCGGCACGGAGCTTCGCGAGGTCCCTGCCCTCCGCGGGGAGTTCCTTGCCGTCGATCGTGATGGACCCGCTCGTGATCGTCTCGAGACGGTTGATCGTTCGGCACAGCGTCGACTTTCCGGAACCGGACGGCCCGATGACGATGACGACCTCACCGGGATCGACCGTGAGGTTGATGTCCTTCAACGCGTGGAAGTCACCGTAGTGCTTCTCGACATGGTCAATGACAACGAGCGGCTCCGCCATGGCGGTCAGCCTAGACTGAGAATCCCCGCCGCGCTACGCTCACGCGCCGACGAATTTCCGAGCGTTACCAGACCGTCACGCAGCGCGGTGCGCGAACGCGGATTCGTACAGGCACACGCTCGCGGCGGTCGCCAAGTTGAGTGACTCCGCTCGCCCATAGATTGGCAGCTTCAGCGACCGGTCGCAGAGGGCGACGGCGTCGCTCGTGAGGCCCCGCGCCTCGTTGCCGAAGACCCAGGCCGTGGGGTTCTCGAGTGCTCCCTCCCGGCGTGCGCCGAGCAGGTCCTCGCCCCGCACATCGGCCGCGAAGATCTGGAGCCCTGCCGCACGGGCGCGGACCGCGACATCCGCCAGATCCGCATCGACGGCGAACGGGACGTGGAACAGCGAACCGGTGGTCGACCGCACCACTTTCGCGTTGAAGGGATCGACCGTACGGCCGGTGAGCACGACGCCGTCGGCGCCGACCGCATCCGCCGCGCGCAGGATCGTGCCGAGGTTACCGGGATCTCGCACCTCTTCGCAGATCACGATGAGTCGGGGGGCGCCTGCGAAGATGTCCTTCAGCGCCGTGGGGTTCTGCCGCGCCACGGCGACGATCCCCTGCGGCGTCACCGTGTCCGACATCGCGTCGATGACGGTCTCGTCGGCGTACTCCCACACGAGCTCCGGGTTCTCCGCCACGGCGTCATCGATGAGAGTGCGGATGTCGCGGTGCTTCTCGAGAGCGGTCGGCGTCGTATACAGCTGCTCGACGAGATCGGGACGGGCCGCGAGCGCATCTCGGACGGCCTGCGGCCCCTCGAGGACGAACCGCCCGGTGTCACGGCGCACACTGCGCTGGGACAGCTTGCGGATCGTGCGGACACGCGCGGCACGGGGGTTCTCGAGCATTCCCCCAGTCTACGAAGACCGACCACGTCGTGGAGACGCGAAGAGGGGCGCTCCCGAACGGGAGCGCCCCTCTTGAGAGACCTGGTTACGCGGCCTTCGGCGCGTTGACGTCGGAGGGCAGAGCACCCTTGGCGACCTCGACGAGCTTCGCGAACGTCGCGGGCTCGTTCACCGCGAGCTCCGCGAGCATGCGGCGGTCGACCTCGACACCCGCGGCGTTCAAGCCCTGGATGAAGCGGTTGTACGTCAGGCCGTTCGCGCGTGCGCCGGCGTTGATGCGCTGGATCCACAGGCGGCGGAAGTCGCCCTTGCGCTTACGACGGTCGCGGTACGCGTAGACGAGCGAGTGAGTGACCTGCTCCTTGGCCTT
>JAJYSF010000091.1 GCA_021793715.1 Actinomycetes bacterium | reverse complement strand
CGGATCCGCCGACGACCGGCCGCGCAAGTACGTGCTGGCGATGTTCCCGTACCCCTCGGGCGACATGCACATGGGCCACGCCGAGAATTACCTGTACAGCGACATCGTGGCGCGGTTCTGGCGTCATCGTGGTTACAACGTGCTGCATCCGATCGGCTGGGATTCGTTCGGTCTGCCGGCTGAGAACGCGGCGATCCAGCGCGGTGCGGACCCCCGCGAGTGGACGTACGACAACATCGCGCAGCAGCGCGCGAGCCTGAAGCGCTACGGATCGTCGTTCGACTGGTCGCGCGTGTTGCACACGTCGGATCCCGAATACTACGAGTGGAACCAGTGGCTGTTCCAGCAGCTGTACGACCGAGACCTCGCCTATCGCAAGGAGAGCCCGGTCAACTGGTGCCCGAACGACCAGACGGTGCTCGCGAACGAGCAGGTCGTCGACGGCGAGTGCGAGCGCTGCGGTGCCACGGTCATCAAGCGCAAGCTGACGCAGTGGTACTTCAAAATCACCGACTACGCCGACCGCTTGCTCGACGACCTCAACCAGCTCGAGGGTGCATGGCCGAGCAAGGTGCTGCAGATGCAGCGCAACTGGATCGGCCGTTCGATCGGCGCCGACATCGACTTCGTCATCGAGGGCCGTGCCGAGCCGGTGACGGTGTTCTCCACGCGTCCGGACACGCTGTACGGCGCGACGTTCATGGTGGTCGCACCCGACAGCGACCTCGCCGCTGAGCTGGTCGCCGACGCGTCGCCCGAGACGAAGGCGCGGTTCGACGAGTACCTGACGCGAACGCAGAAGCAGACCGAGATCGAGCGGCAGTCCGTCGATCGGGAGAAGACGGGCGTTCCGCTCGACCGCTTCGCGATCAACCCCGTCAACGGCGAGCGGCTGCCGATCTGGGCGGCCGACTACGTGCTCGCCGACTACGGACACGGCGCCGTCATGGCCGTCCCCGCCCACGACCAGCGCGACCTCGACTTCGCGCGCACCTTCGACCTCCCGGTGCGCGTCGTCGTCGACACGACTGCTTCCGTCACCGGCGTCGTTCCCGTCATCGAGACCGACGCCGACGGCACGACGATCGACCCGGATCCGCTGCCTGACCCCGCCGTGACGGGTGAGGCGCTCGCGGGCGAGGGTCGGATGATCAACTCGGGCGAGATCGACGGCCTGTCGAAGCGCAACGCCATCGCGCGGGTCACCGAGATCCTCGAGGCCAAGGGCGCGGGCCGCGCCGCGAAGCAGTTCCGCCTGCGCGACTGGCTCATCTCTCGCCAGCGTTTCTGGGGCACGCCGATCCCGATGGTGCACACCGAGGACGGCCGCATCGAGAAGGTTCCGGCGGACCAGCTCCCGGTGACCCTCCCCGTGGCCAAGGACATCGACCTCACGCCGAAGGGCACCTCGCCGCTCGGCGGCGCGGCCGAGTGGGTCACGACCACCACGGCCTCCGGCGAGCCGGCGCGCCGCGACCCCGACACGATGGACACCTTCGTCGACAGCTCGTGGTACTTCCTGCGCTTCCTGTCTGCGAATGACGAGACGATGGCGTTCGATCCGGCCGAGGCGCGACGCTGGGCGCCGGTCGACACATACATCGGCGGCGTCGAGCACGCGATCCTGCACCTGCTGTACGCGCGGTTCATCACCAAGGTGCTGTTCGACATGGGCCTCGTCGACTTCACGGAGCCGTTCTCGAGCCTGATCAACCAGGGCATGGTGCTCCTCGACGGGGCGAAGATGTCGAAGTCGAAGGGCAATCTCGTCTCGGTGTCCGAGCAGCTCGACGAGCACGGATCCGACGCGGTGCGGGTCGCGCTCGCATTCGCCGGTCCCGTGGAGGACGACAAGGACTGGAAGGACGTGCATACCGCGGGTGCGAAGAAGTTCCTCGCGCGGGCGATGCGCGCCGCCGAGGACGTCACGAGCGTTCCGGGCGTCGACTTCTCGACGGGTGACGAGACGCTCCGACGCGTCACGCACCGCGTGCTGGCCGATGCGCCGGGCATGGTCGAGCAGACGAAGTTCAACGTCGTCGTCGCGCGGCTGATGGAGCTCGTCAATGCGATCCGGAAGACGATCGACCAGGGCGCGGGCGGAGCGGATCCGGCCGTGCGCGAGGCTGTTGAGACGGTCGCGGTCGTGCTGGATCTGTTCGCGCCTCACACCGCAGAGGAGCTGTGGCAGACGCTCGGCTTCGAACCGTCGGTCGGGCTGGTGCGGTGGCGTGAGGCGGATCCCGCACTGCTCGTCGAGGACACCGTCACGGCGGTCGTGCAGGTCAACGGCAAGGTCCGCTCCCAGCTCGAGGTCTCGGCGACGATCGATTCCGACGAGCTCGAGCAGCTCGCTCGCGCGGACGAGAAGGTGCAGCGCTTCGTCGGCGACGGACAGATCGTCAAGGCGATCGTGCGCGCGCCGAAGATCGTCAGTCTCGTCGTGAAGTAACGCGCCGCCCCGCGCGTGTCGCCACGGGGTCGACTCGTCCACAAGCAGAGATCTGCACCCGTTCTCTGAGGATCCGGGAGCGAGCGCCCCCGCGCGTGCGCGGTCGGTGCCTAACCTCGCGACATGTCGGATCTCGATGCCTACCGGCGCGCATCCCCGCGCGCGCGGCTGGGAGTGGGGGCGGCGATCGTCCTCGTGCTCGTGGCCCTCGCGGCGACGGTGGGCATCGGGATCTGGCGGTCGGCGGCAGCTCCCGCGCAGCCCGTTCCGCGCGAGCCGATTGTCACCGACCCCCCGGCGTCGGCTGCTGTCACGGGGGAGTTGTATATCCATGTGTCCGGCGCCGTCGAGCGTCCGGGGCTCTACGTCGTCGCCGCCGATGCACGCGTGATCGACGCCGTATCGGCGGCGGGTGGTCTGACCGACGACGCGGCCGGGGAAGGCGTCAACCTCGCACGGCCCGTGACGGATGGTGAACAGCTCGTCGTGCCGCGTGAGGGAGAGGAACCCTCGGTTCCCGGCCCGGACGCATCACCCCTGATCGACCTCAACACCGCAGACGCCGCGACCCTCGAGTCGCTCACGGGGATCGGCCCGGCGCTCGCATCGCGCATCATCGACTGGCGCGAGACCGAGGGACCGTTCGGATCCGTGGAGGACCTGCTCGCGGTCTCGGGGATTGGCCCGAGCGTCTTGGAATCGGTGCGCGAGCAGGTGACGGTGTGAGCGCGCCGGCAGCGCGGGGGACAGGCGCCGAGGGCCGAGCGTCGCGGCTTCCCGCATCGCGCGACCTGCGGCTCCTGCCGGTGGCGATCGCGACCTGGGCGGGGGCCCTCGCGTCGATCCTGTGGCCGGACACCGCGTTCGCCATCGCTGGCGTCGCGTGGGCATGCGCGGCGGGGCTCCTCGTCTTCGCGAACCGGCACCGCGGTCACCTGGGGCCACGCCCACGCGTCAGACGGGCGGGCGTCCGGCGCGTGCGCGCGCCTCGCGCGCATCTGAACCGCGGAGAATCTCCTCAACCGCGGATCCGTTCGCCCGATTCGTACCGCGGATCGGGCAGGTGTCCGCGGCACGGCGTCGCGTCGCGCGCCGCTCTTGCCGCGGTCGCGTGCGCGGCGGTGGGCACGGTCGCGGGGCACGTCGCCGCGGCGCAGCCGGAGCGCGAGGCCGCACGCCATGCTCTCGACACCGCCGCGGTCGAGGTCGTCGTGGAGGTCACGACGAAGGTCGAGCAGACACCGTGGGGCACGCGGTTCGCGGGGACCGTCCGCACGTCCGCGGGCGAGGCACCCGTCACGGTCCAGTGGCGCGGCGATGATCCGCCCGCCGGCCTCGACCTCGGCGCACGCGTCGTCATCACCGGCGAAGCCGAGGCATCGGATCCGGGAGAGGCGGCCGTCGTGACGGTGTTCGCCGACGAGGTGAGCGTCGCGGACCCGCCGGCGCACGTCTTCGCCGTCGCGAGCTCCCTGCGTCGCGGCTTCGTGGCTGACGTCTCCACCTCTCTCCCCGGGCCGGGAGGCGATCTGCTTCCGGGGCTCTCGGTGGGAGAGACGAGCGCTGTGACGCCGGAACTGGACGCCGCGATGAAGGCCTCCTCCCTGAGTCATCTGACCGCCGTCTCCGGCAGCAACTGCGCCCTCGTGGTCGGCCTGGCGTTCGGTGCGAGCGCCGCGTGCGGAGCGGGACGGCGCACCCGAGTCGTGATCGCCCTGGCGGTACTGGGGATGTTCGTGCTGCTCGTCACGCCGGAGGCAAGCGTCATCCGCGCGGCGACCATGTCGGCCATCGCGATGCTCGCGCTGCTGCTCGGGCGACGGGGATCCGGCGTCGCGGTGCTGTCGCTCGCCGTCGTCGTGCTGCTCGCGACGGATCCGTGGCTCGCGGCCTCCTACGGCTTCCTGCTCTCCGCGAGTGCCACGGGGGCGCTTCTGCTTCTGACGCCGCCTCTCGCGCGCGGTCTCGAGCGGTGGATGCCCCGTGTCGTCGCGCTCGCGATCGCGGTTCCGCTCGCGGCCCAGCTGGTCTGCGGCCCGATCATCGTGCTCTTTGCTTCCGAGGTCGCGCTCTACGGCGTCGTCGCGAACATCGTGGCCGGTCCCGCCGCGCCGCCGGCCACGGTGCTCGGTCTCATCGCCTGTCTGGCGCAGCCTCTGCCGCTGGTGGCCTCGGGCACGGCCGCGCTCGCGTGGCTGCCCTCGGCGTGGGTCGCGCGAACCGCGGAGACATTCGCCGCCCTGCCCGCCGCGCGTCTCGGCTGGTGGGAAGGTGCGCTCGGGGGAGTGACGCTGGCGCTCGTCGGTGCTCTCGTCACGGTCGTGATCACGGGGATCCCCGTCGCGCGACCCGGATCGCGGTCGCGCCCGCGAGTGCGCCGACTCATCATTGCGGTGCAGCGGCTCAGCGCGGCAGCGGTCGCGCTGCTCGTCGGCGTCGGCGCGGGAACGGCGGCACTCGGAGGAATCGCGGCTCCGCTCACGACGCCCCGCGAGTGGAGCATCGCGCTGTGCGACGTGGGCCAGGGCGACGCGATCGTGATCCGGTCGGAGGGCCGGGTCGCGCTCGTCGACGCCGGGCCCGACGTCGCGGCTCTCGAGCAGTGCCTGACGCGGCTCGGGGTCGACAGCATAGACGTCGCGTTCGTCACGCACTTCGATGCCGATCATGCCTCCGGCATTCCCGCACTGGACGGCCGCGTCGGCACGATCGTGCACGGGCCGGCGGAGCAGACGGCCCAGCTCGATCCCGCTTTCGCCGCCGCCGACCAGGTGCGCGCGGGGTACGCCGGCATGCACGGCCAGCTCGGGGAAGCGACGTGGCGGATCCTGTGGCCGGCGCGCAAGACACGCGCGTTCCCGCCGGGTAACGACACGAGCCTCGTGCTCGAGGTCGGCGGAGGAGAGGTGCCGCGGACGCTGCTGCTCGGGGACCTCGGCGCCGACGCGCAGCGCCTGCTGATGAACGAG
>JAJYSF010000090.1 GCA_021793715.1 Actinomycetes bacterium | reverse complement strand
CCACAGGTCCTCGCAGATCTCCGCGTGCACGACGAGGCCGGGCACGTCGGCGGCGTCGAAGAGGAGGTCAGGGCCGAACGGAACGTCGTCGTCGCCGAGGCGGATCGTGCCGCGCTGGTCGTCGCCTGCCGCGAACCAGCGCCGCTCGTAGAACTCCCGGTACGTGGGCAGATACGACTTCGGGACGACGCCGAGGATCCGTCCGCGGTGGATCGCGACCGCGCAGTTGAACACGCGCGCGCCGCGTGCGAGAGGCGCGCCCACGAGAAGGAGCGGCATCAGGTCGGCGGAGGCCGCACGGATCCGCTCGATGCCGGTTCGCGCGTCGTCGAGGACGACGTCCTGCAGGACGAGGTCGTCTGCGGAGTAGCCGGTCAGACTCAGCTCGGGGAAGACGGCGACGGCCACCGCGTCGTCATGCAGTCGGCGGGCGGTGTCGATCGCGGCGTCGGCGTTCGCGGTGGGGTCCGCGATCGCGATTGGCACGTGGCATGCCGCGACGCGAGCGAAGCCGTGGCCGTAGGCGCTCATGAAGTCGAAGTCCGTCACGCCGCCAGTCTTCCACGCCTGCCTTCGCGGCGTCGCGCATCGGCGAGAACTCCGCTCGCGATGTCGGAGGTGGGAACTACCGTTGACGCATGCGAATCCTCCGTGACGACGCCCGGCTGATCTGGAGCGCCAGCGACCTCAAAGCTGCGGCCGAATGCGAGTTCGCGTGGCTGCGGGCGATCGACGCGAGGCTCGGTCGCTGCGCCCCCGTCGACGATCCCGCCGACGCCATGCTGACGCGGGCCGCCGCGCTGGGTGACGAACACGAGGCGCGCACCCTCGCCGCCTATCGTGCGGCGCATGGCGACGCGGTCATCGAGATCGAGCGCGTATCGTCGGCCGACGCCGGCGCGCTCGCCGAGGCGACAGAGCGCACGCGGCGCGCATTTGCGGATCCGGGCGCTCGCGTCGTCTTCCAAGCGGCGTTCGCCGCCGATGATTTCGTCGGCTTCGCCGACTTCCTCGTGCGCGATGCCGAGGGCCGGTGGCGTGTGCAGGACACGAAGCTCGCGCGCACGGCGCGGTCGACCGCGCTCATGCAGCTGGCGGCATACGTCGATCAGCTCGACGCACAAGGCGTGCCCCGCGCAGGCGAGGTCGACCTCCTCCTGGGCGACGGGTCGACCTCGACGCACGCCACGGGCGACCTGCTGCCGCTGTTCGAGGTGCGTCGCGATCGCCTCCGCGCGCTCGTCGCCGACCGTCAGCTCGACGCGGGCGCCGGCGCCGAGCCCGTCTCCTGGGGCGATGAGCGCGGGCCCCTCCAGGTGCGCGCCTGCGGCCGCTGCGCGACGTGCGACGAGCAGGTGCACGTGCACCGCGACGTACTGCTCGTCGCGAGCATGCGCCCCACGCAGCGGGAGCGACTGCGCTCAGCCGGCATCATGACGATCGACGCGCTCGCCGCGGCAGAGCAGGGTCCCGATCGCATGAACGCCGAGACGTTCGCGCGATTGCGCACGCAGGCCCGACTGCAGCTCGCCACGGAGCGCGATGGGAGCGACGCGCCGCTCTACGAGGTCGTGGATCCGATGGGCTTCGGTGCGATGCCGCGCCCCGACGAGGGCGACATCTTCTTCGACTTCGAAGGCGATCCGCTCCACAGCGAATCGACGCACGGCGGCGCCGTCCTGTGGGGTCTCGACTACCTGTTCGGGTGGGTCGACGTGCGCGAGCAGTACACCGCCCTGTGGGCGCACGACCTCGACGCCGAGCGCCGCGCGCTCGAGCGCTTCTGCGACCTGGTGGCCGCGCAGCGCCGGGCGCATCCGGGCATGCACATCTACCACTACGCGCCCTACGAGCCGACCCACCTGGCGGCGATGGCGGCGCGTCACGGCGTGCGAGAGGCCGATGTCGACCGCATGCTGCGCGACGAGCTGTTCGTCGATCTGTACCCGATCGTGAAGAACGCGCTCCGCGTCGGATCGCGCTCATACTCGATCAAGAAGCTCGAACCGCTCTACATGGGCGCCGACGTGCGGACGCAGGACGTCCAGAAGGGCGATGACTCCATCGTCCAGTACGTCGAGGCGCGCGGTCTGATCGCCGCGGGGCAGCACGATGCCGGTCAGCGGATCCTCGACGACCTCGCCGACTACAACCGGTACGACTGCGTGTCGACCCGGCGTCTGCGCGACTGGCTGGTCGAGCGGGCGCGCGAGGCGGGGGCGACGCCCGCGCGGCCCGACGACGAGAGCCACGACACCTACGCGCCCTCAGCCCGGGCGACCGCCCTCGTCGCGCGGGCCGACGCGTTGCGCGCGGCCTCCGACCCCACGGATCCGGTGACCGATGACGAAGCCGCACTGCGCCTGGCCGCTGCCGCGATCGACTACTACCCACGCGAGGCGAAGGCGTTCTGGCAAGCGCACTTCTCGCGCTTGCGCGAACCCGCCTCCCTCTGGGCGGAGACGCGCGATGTGATCGTGACGGACGGGCCGCGCAGCGCCGTCCGTGAAGACTGGCACCGCCCCGACGGCGCCCGCTCTGACCGCCGCCGCGTCGAGCTGCGCGGCGCGCCGGGACCTGGCACCCGGCTGGCGGCCGGGTCGCGCCCGTTCGCGCTGTACGCGGCGCCCGCGCCGTTCCCCGCGACCCCGTCGAATCGGTGGATCCACGTGCCGCGCCAGGTCACCGTCGTCGAGGAACTCGAGGACGGCGCGATCGTCGAGGAGTTTGCGATCGACGGCGAGACGTGGAACGACCTCCCGATCGCGCTGACGCCCCCGTCGCCGCCCGCGGCCGGTGCGCAGCAGCAGGCGATCGACGAGTGGGCCGACCGGCTCCTCGACGCGGGGAACTCCTTCCCCGTCGATTCCGCGACCGACATCCTGCGTCGTGTGCGGGCTGATCACCATTCGGGGGTCATCGTCGACCCGGCACCCGGAGGGGAGATCGACGCGATCGTGCGGTCGCTTCTCAGCGTGCCCACCTACCTCGCCGTGCAGGGGCCGCCCGGCACCGGCAAGACGTACGTCGGGTCGCACGTCATCGCGCGCCTCGTGAACGAACACGGATGGCGTGTCGGGGTCGTCGCACAGTCGCACGCGGTGGTGGAGAACCTGCTCGACCGCGTCGTTGCCGCCGGCGTCCGACCCGAGCGGGTCGGCAAGGCGCTGAAGGACGACACTCGTGAGGTGCGTTTCACTGCGGTGCCCAAGACCCAGCTCGCCGCCTTCCAACGGTCGGCTTCCGATGGTGTCGTGATCGGCGGCACGGCCTGGGATCTCGCACACCCGGGGCGCGTCGCGCGCCACAGCCTCGACCTGCTCGTCGTCGACGAGGCCGGGCAGTTCTCACTCGCCTCGACGATCGCCGTCGCGCAGTCGACGAGGCGACTGCTGCTACTCGGTGACCCGCAGCAGCTGCCCCAGGTCAGCCAGGGCACGCATCCGGCGCCCGTCGACACCTCGGCGCTGGGGTGGCTGATGGGCGGCGCCGCTGTCCTGCCGAGCGGTCACGGCGCGTTCCTCGCGCAGACCTGGCGGTTGCATCCGAATGTCGCGCAGGCGGTGTCGGCGCTGTCCTACGGCGGCAAGCTGCGGGCTCGACCCGGAACCGAACATCGCTCCGTGGCCGGCATCGAGCCGGGCGTGCACCCGGTCCCCATGGTGCACCGTGGGAACGCGACCGAGTCCGCCGAAGAGGCGGAAGAGGTCGTCCGGATCGTGCGCGACGTCGTCGGCCGCGACTACGTCGACATCTCGATCGACGGGGCACAGGGGGTGACGGCACGTCCGGCGCGACCGCTGACGCCAGCCGACGTGATCGTCGTCGCTCCCTACAACGCTCAGCAGAGACTCGTTGAACAGGCGCTCATCGAGGCCGGGTTCGCCGACGTGCGCGTCGGCACCGTCGACCGATTCCAGGGGCAGGAAGCCGCCATCGCGATCCTCACCCTCGCGGCGTCCTCCGGACGGGACGCGCCGCGCGGTCCGGAGTTCCTCCTGCTCGAGAACCGCCTCAACGTCGGCATCAGCCGCGCAAAGGTCGCGGCGTATCTCGTGTTCAGTCCAGGGCTCATCGACGATCTGCCCCACCGAGGCGACGCGGTCGCACGGCTCAGCGCGTTCGTGCGGCTGACCCGTGCGCGCGGCGGCTACACCGTCGTGCCGTAGAGGCGGTCTCCGGCGTCGCCGAGCCCGGGAACGATGAAGCCCTTTTGGTCGAGGCGCTCGTCGAGCGCACCGAGCACGAGCGTCACGTCGCGGTCCCCCACGAGACCCTCGATGGCATGCACGCCCTCCGGCGTACCGAGCAGACACACCGCGGTGACCTCCGTCGCGCCGCGGTCGAAGAGGTAGGTGATCGCGGCCGCGAGGGAGCCACCGGTCGCGAGCATGGGGTCGAGCGCGAAGCACTGCCGCCCCGCCAGGTCGTCAGGCAGCCTTTCCGCGTACGTCGTCGGCTTGAGCGTCTCCTCATCACGGACCAGGCCGAGGAACCCGACCTCCGCCGTCGGGATGAGCTTCGTCATGCCCTCGAGCATGCCGAGCCCGGCGCGCAGGATCGGCACAACCAGCGGCTTCGGGTCGGCGATCTTCACGCCCTTCGTCGTCGTGACGGGCGTGGTGACCTCGCACTCCTCGACGCGCACGCCGCGCGTGGCCTCGTAGGCGAGCAGCGTCATCAGCTCCTCCGTGAGCTGACGGAACATCGGCGAGGGAGTCGTCGCGTCGCGAAGGACGGTCAGCTTGTGAGTGATCAGCGGATGGTCGGCAATGTGCACGCGCATGTGATCAGCGTACGTGCCGCGGGCGCGAAGTTCCTCCGGATCGCGCGTACGCTGAGGCACGTGAACGCCCCGCCCGAGCTCGTCGCCCACATGCGCCGCGCGCTCGCGCTTGCGGATGAGGCGGGCGCGGCCGGGGAAGTGCCGGTCGGCGCCGTTGTCGTCGACCCCGATGGCGCCGTCATCGGATCCGGTCGCAACCGCCGCGAGGAGACGACCGACCCGAGCGCCCACGCGGAAGTCGTCGCGATGCGTGAGGCGGCCCGGACCCTCGGGAGCTGGAACCTCGACGGCTGCACGCTCGTCGTCACGCTCGAGCCGTGCCTCATGTGCGCCGGCACGCTTCTCCAGGCGCACATCGCGCGCCTGGTGTTCGGTGCATGGGACGACAAGGCCGGCGCTGCCGGATCCCTCTACGACGTCGTGCGCGATCGCCGCCTTCCGGTGCGCGCCGAGGTGGTCGGCGGCGTACTCGAGGCCGATGCGCGATCGAGGCTCGAGACGTTCTTCCGCTCCAGGCGGCACCACGTTTAGCAAGGCACCCTAGCGCAGCTGAGTCAGCACCTCTTCGCCCACGAACGCGACGTGGTCGAGGTCGGTCATATCGATCATCTGGAAGTAGATCCGGCTCGCGCCCAGCTCGATGAGCCGCCCTGCGCGGTCGACGATCTCCTGCGCGGATCCGCAGAACGTGTGCCCGGTGCGGAAATCGTCGAGCGCGACGCCCGTG
>JAJYSF010000089.1 GCA_021793715.1 Actinomycetes bacterium | reverse complement strand
CCGTCGGGTGGTGCACCGTCCAGCCTTCCACGCGGAACAGCTCGTCGCCGATGTCGGCGTCGCGTGGCGGGAAGAGACTGTCGAGGTCGCGGCCGACCATCGCCCGGATGATGCGCCCCTCGTTGGTCTCCGGGTCATCGCGTCGCATGGTCTCGATGGTCGCTCCGTCGCGGATCACCGTGATCCGGTCGGCGACGGAGAGCACCTCGCGGAGGCGGTGGGAGATGACGATGCAGGTGATGCCCTGGTCGCGGAAGCTGCGCACGAGGTCGAGCAGGCGTTCCGAGTCGGACTCGCCGAGTGCCGCCGTCGGCTCGTCGAGGATGAGCACCTTGACGTCCTTCGCGAGCGCCTTGGCGATCTCGATGAGCTGCTGTTGGCCCACGCCGAGGTCAGACACCCGCGTCGCCGGGTTCTCCTTCAGACCGACGCGCTCCATCAGCTCGGCGGCACGCAGGTGCGTCTGCCTCCAGTCGATGAGCCCGCGGCGGGTGATCTCGCTGCCGAGGTGGATGTTCTCGGCGATCGAGAGATGGGGAACGAGGGCGAGCTCCTGGTGGATGATCGCGATTCCGCGGGCCTCGCTGTCGCTCACGGAGCGAAACGAGACCCTCTCGCCGTCCATCTCGATCGAGCCGTCGAACGTCCCGGCTGGGTGCACGCCGCTGAGAACTTTCATCAGCGTCGATTTGCCCGCACCGTTCTCGCCGCAGATGGCATGCACCTCGCCAGGGGCGATCTCGAGCGACACATCCGAGAGGGCGATGACGCCGTGGAATCGCTTCGTAATCCGCTCGGTGCGAAGGATGGGCGCGGGCATGTGGACCGTTCTGCGTGCAGGTTCTCCGACACCGTATGTTACGGGAAAGTAATTTGTCCATAGGTCCGTCAATATGTATGGTTTCGTGTTGCGGGTCGCCGAAGCCGGTGGCCGCGAGGAGAGACATTCCCGCGATACCGCGCGAATGCACCACTTTCGACGAGGAGAGACACAGCGATGAAGCGAACTGGATTGCGGATTCTCGGGGCCACGGGTGTGGTTGCGCTCGGGCTGAGCATGGCCGCCTGTGCGAACGACGGCGGATCCGGTGGCGGCGACGGCGGCGACGGTGGCGAGGGCGCGGCACAGGACCTCACGATCGGGGTCGCGATGCCGAACGAGACCTACGAGCGCTGGGTGCAGGACGGCAACGCCGTCAAGGACCAGCTCGAGGAGGCCGGTTACGAGGTCGACCTGCAGTACGCGGCGGATGACATTCCCACGCAGCAGGAGCAGATCGAGCAGATGATCACGAACGGCGCGGACATCCTCATCGTCGCGTCGATCGACGGCACCGCGCTCGCGAACCAGCTCCAGGGGGCGGCCGATGAGGGGATCCCGGTCATCGCATACGACCGCCTCATCAACGACACCGAGGCCGTCGACTTTTACGTGACCTTCGACAACTACACGGTCGGCGTGCAGCAGGCGACCTCGCTGCTGACCGGCCTCGGCTACCTCGACGAGGAGGGCAACGAGACCGACCTCGACGAGACGAAGTACATCGAGCTGTTCGGCGGCGCTCCCATCGACAACAACTCGATGTTCTTCTACAACGGCGCGATCGACACCCTGCAGCCGTACATCGACGAGGGCCTGCTCGAGGTCCGTTCGGGTCAGACCTCGTTCGACCAGGTCAAGACCGACGACTGGGAGGGTGCCAACGCCCAGCAGCGCATGGACGACATCCTCACGCAGCACTACGGCGGCGGCACTGAGCAGCTCGACGGCGTCCTGGCGCCCGCTGACCCGCTCTCGCGCGGCATCATCAACTCGCTCACGCAGAACGGGTACCCGGAGACGCTCGAGGAGGGCCTTCCGGTTGTCACCGGCCAGGATGCCGAGGCCGCGACCGCGAAGCTGATCTCCGACGGTGTGCAGTACTCGACCATCTTCAAGGACACCCGCAAGCTCGCTGAGCAGGCCGCCGTGGCCGCGGTCGCCTACGCCGAGGGCGAGGAGCCGGAGCCGAACGACACCGAGTCGTACGACAACGGCGTCAAGGTCGTGCCGTCCTTCCTGCTCGAGTCGGACATCATCGTCGCCGACAACGTGCAGGAGCTCCTCATCGACAGCGGCTACCTGTCGGAGGACGACCTCAGCTAGTCCGGACGTTCGCACTACCTCTCCCGCCGGGCCGGACGCTTCCGCGTCGGACCCGGTGGGCAGGGGTGGGGCGGCGGCGAGCGACGACGGACGAAACAGGAGAGGCAGCAGCAATGGCCGACGCGATTCTCGAGATGCGCGAGATCACCAAGAACTTCCCCGGCGTGAAGGTCCTCAAGAAGGTGAGCCTCACGGTCGAGCGCGGCGAAATCCACGCGATCTGCGGCGAGAACGGGGCCGGGAAGTCGACGCTGATGAAGGTGCTGTCGGGGGTCTACCCGCACGGATCCTTCGGCGGCGACATCGTGTTCGAGGGCGCGCCGCAGACCTACAACTCGATCACGGACTCCGAGGACGCCGGGATCGTCATCATCCACCAGGAGCTCGCGCTCGTCCCCTACCTGTCGGTGGCGGAGAACATCTTCCTCGGCAACGAGCGCACCGACGGCGGTCTGGTCAACTGGCACCGCACGAACGCGGAAGCCGCAACGTACCTGGCACGCGTGGGGCTCGACGAGAACCCGACGACGCCCGTCGGCCAGCTCGGTGTCGGCAAGCAGCAGCTCATCGAGATCGCCAAGGCGCTCACGAAGGACGTGAAGCTCCTGATCCTCGACGAGCCGACGGCGGCGCTCAACGACAACGACTCGGAGCACCTGCTGAACCTGCTCCGTCAGCTGCGCGACGAGGGCATCACGTGCATCATCATCAGCCACAAGCTCGGTGAGATCGAGGCGGTCGCCGACAAGACGACGATCATTCGCGACGGTGAGTCGATCGAGACGATCGACATGACCGACGACGACGCGACGCAGGACCGGATCATCCGCGGGATGGTCGGCCGCTCGCTCGACAAGCGCTTCCCCGACCGCACTCCGCACATCGGCGAGGAGATCTTCCGGATCGACAACTGGTCGGTCACCCACCCGACGCAGCCTGACCGGACCGTTGTCGACGACGCCTCGATCTCGGTGCACGCCGGCGAGATCGTCGGCATCGCAGGCCTGATGGGTGCGGGACGCACGGAGTTCATGATGAGCGTGTTCGGCCGCAGCTACGGCCGCGACGCGAAGGGCACGGTCACTTTGCACGGCCGCGAGGTCGACACCCGCTCGGTGAACGCCGCCATCGAGGCGGGCATCGCCTATGTCTCCGAGGATCGGAAGCACTACGGTCTCAACCTCATCAGCGACATCCGCACGAACATCTCGTCCGCGGCGCTTGGAAAGCTCGCCAACTGGGCGTCCTTCGTCAATGACAACGAGGAGATCAAGATCTCCGAGGAGTACCGGCGCCGGATGAACATCAAGACGCCGACCGTGATGCAGACCGTGGGGAACCTCTCGGGCGGCAATCAGCAGAAGGTCGTCCTGTCCAAGTGGCTGTACTCGGATCCGGACGTCCTGATCCTCGACGAGCCGACGCGGGGGATCGACGTCGGTGCCAAGTACGAGATCTACGAGATCATCGGCGCGCTCGCCGCCGAGGGCAAGGCGATCATCGTGATCTCGAGCGAGCTGCCCGAGCTGCTTGGAACGTGCGACCGAATCTATACGCTCGCCTACGGCCGGATCACCGGTGAGATGCCGACCGAGGCAGCTGACCAGGAGAAGCTCATGAACCTCATGACCATCGAGAACACCGAGAAGGAGGCCGCGGCATGAGCGGCGTGCTCGAAGACGCGAAAGATCTCTTCACCCGAAACCTGCGCACGTCCGGCATCTACATCGCCCTCGTCGCCCTTGTCATCCTCTTCACCATCCTGACGAACGGCACGCTGCTCGCGCCGCGCAACATCACGAATCTCGTGCTGCAGAACGCGCACATCCTCATCATGGTGCTCGGCATGCTCATGGTGATCGTCGCCGGGCACATCGACCTGTCGGTCGGATCCGTGCTCGCGTTTGCCTCGGCGGTCTCGGCGTTCCTCGTGATCAAACAGGGCATGCCCTGGTGGGTCGGCCTCATCGCCGCCGTCGTGATCGGACTGATCGTCGGCGCGTGGCACGGCTTCTGGGTGGCGGTGGTCGGCATACCGGCGTTCATTGTGACGCTTGCCGGAATGCTGCTGTTCCGAGGTCTTACGGCGGTCGTGCTCGGCAACACGTCGCTGTCGCCGTTCCCTGCCGAGTACAAGGTCATCGCGAACGACTACGCTCACGGCCTGTTCGGAACGATCACCGTCGGGCAGGGCGAGGGCCTCAAGGCCGTGCCCGAGACCATCGACATCTTCACGCTGCTGATCGGCGTGGTCGCCCTCGCCGGTTTCGTCGTCATGCAGGTGCGCAGCCGTCGCGCTCGCGTCAGTTACGACCAGCACGTCGAGGCGATGCCGCTGTTCATCGTGAAGCTCGTCGTGGTCGCGGCCGTGGTGCTCGCGTTCACCTACGCGCTGTCGTACGACCGCGGCTTCCCGCTCGTGCTGATCGTGCTCGGCGTGCTGATCCTCGCCTACCAGCTCATCACCAACCGCACGGTTTTCGGCCGCCGCGTGTACGCGGTCGGCGGCAACCTCGCGGCGGCGAAGCTGAGCGGTGTCAACGTCATGAAGACGAACTTCTGGCTCTTCGTGCACATGGGCCTGCTCACGGGCATTGCCGCCGCCGTGTTCTCGGCCCGCTCGAACAACTCCTCGCCCGGCATGGGCGAGATGTTCGAGCTCGACGTCATCGCGGCCTGCTTCATCGGTGGCGCGTCGACCACGGGCGGCATCGGACGTGTGACCGGCGCGATCGTCGGTGGTCTCGTGATGGCCGTCATGTCGAACGGCATGTCCCTGATGGGCGTCGGTCAGTCGTGGCAGAACATCATCAAGGGCTGCGTGCTGCTCGTTGCCGTCGCCTTCGACATCTACAACAAGCGTCGCGCGGGCGCCTCGCGCTGACCCGTCACGACGAACGCCGCCGCCCGCCATTGGGTGGCGGCGTTCGTCATACCGGGGCGGATCCGATGACGCGCGGCTGGCGCGCGAGTACGGTGGGGAGCGTCTGGCCCGAGAACGAGGAGGCAACCATGGCATTCCCAGGAACGATCACCGTCACGTCCCCGGACTTCGACGATCGCGCGCGTCTTGCCGATCGATTCACCGCCGAGCACGAGAACGTCGCGCCCATCATCGAGGTCTCCGGCGTTCCACACGACGCGGTCGAGCTCGCATTGATCTGTCACGATCCCGACGCGCCGCTGCCGTTCGGGTTCACGCACTGGACCGTTTTCGGAATCCCTTCGGACACGACAACGGTCACCGCCGATGTCGGGCGCGAGGGCATCACGAGCAAGAACGAAGCCGGCTACTCGGGTCCGCTGCCTCCTCCCGGACACGGGGAGCACTCCTACTATTTCTGGGTGTACGCGCTCAGCCGGCCCGTCGAGGGGGA
>JAJYSF010000088.1 GCA_021793715.1 Actinomycetes bacterium | reverse complement strand
CACTCCCTGAGGAGCCCGATCCTCACCACGTGCAGCGGATCGCCGGCGAGCCCGCGTCGCGACTGCTGCGCGCCGGCGTGGCCGTGCACCTGTGGCCGTTGCCGGCAGAGGATCTCACCACGATGGGCGGCGTGAGAGTGACGACCCTCGAACGCACCTGCTACGACGTCGCGCGGGAGACCCTCCTCGGCGACGACGGGGCATCAGCTCGCGCGTTCGCCTGGTTTCGCGCAAGCGACGATCTCCGCGACGCTCTCCTCACCTGGCTGACCGCGGGCCGTCGTCTCGCCTACACGCGCCGCATCGCGGCGATCCTTCAGGAGGACGTGACACGGTACACGTCGTAGACGCCCTCGATCCGTCGCACGGCGTTGAGCACGCGGTCGAGGTGCACGGTGTCGCCCATCTCGAAGACGTAGCGGCTGATCGCCAGCTGATTCTTCGTCGTCTGCACCGACGCCGAGAGGATGTTCACGTGATGCTCGGTGAGGATCCTCGTGATGTCGCTCAGCAGGCCGCCCCGGTCGAGCGCCTCCACCTGAATGTGCACGAGGAAGACGGCCTTCGTCTCCGGCGCCCATTCGACGTCGATCATCCGCTCCGGATCGCGCTGCAACGACTCGACGTTCGCGCAGTCCGCGCGATGCACGCTCACGCCGCTGCCGCGCGTCACGAACCCGACGATCTCGTCGCCGGGAACGGGCGTGCAGCACTTCGCGATCTTGACGAGGATGTCCGGCGCGCCGCGAACGAGCACCCCCGAGTCGCCCGACCGCGTCCGCTCCCTGGCGCCCGTCGGCAACTCGACGACGCCCGTCGCCGGCTCGGACTCGCTGAGTGCGCCCTGCACCTTCTCAAGCACCGACTGCGACGACACATGGCCCTCGCCGATCGCCGCATAGAGCGCGGAGATATCGTGGTAGTGCATCCCCGCCGCGACCTCGGGAAGCGCTTCCTTCAGGCGCGCGAACGAGACGCTGTGACGCCGCATCGCACGTGCGATCGACTCCTTGCCCTGTTCGATCGCCTCCTCGCGACGCTCCTTGGTGAACCAGCCGCGGATCTTGTTTCGCGCGCGGGTGCTCTTGACGAACGTCAGCCAGTCCTGGCTCGGCCCCGCGTCGGGGTTCTTCGAGGTGAAGACCTCCACCACGTCGCCCGAGTGCAGCTCGCTCTCCAGCGGCACGAGGCGACCATTCACCTTCGCGCCCATCGTGCGATAGCCAACCTCGGTGTGCACGGCGAAGGCGAAGTCGACGGGCGTCGCTCCCGCGGGCAGGCCGATCACGCGCCCCTTCGGTGTGAAGACGTAGACCTCCTTCGCGCCGATCTCGAATCGCAGCGAGTCGAGGAACTCCCCGGGATCCTTCGTCTCGGCCTGCCAGTCGCTGATGCGCGCGATCCAGGCCATGTCCTGGTCGTTCGCACGCGCATCCGTGCGGCCTCCGGTCTGCTGCATCCGCTCCTTGTACATCCAGTGCGCCGCGACACCGTATTCGGCCTGCTGGTGCATCTCGATCGTGCGGATCTGAAGCTCGACCGTACGGCCGCCGGGACCGATGACCGTCGTGTGCAGCGAGCGGTAGAGGTTGAACTTGGGCGTCGCGATGTAGTCCTTGAAACGCCCGGGCAGCGGAGTCCAGCGCGCGTGGAGCGCGCCGAGCACGGCGTAGCAGTCGCGGACGCTCGGCACGATGACGCGGATCCCGATGAGGTCATAGATATCGTCGAACTCGCGTCCGCGTACGACCATCTTCTGGTAGACGGAATAGAGCTGCTTCGGGCGTCCGGAGACGGAACCGCGGATGCGCAGGTCGCCGAGGTCGCGGGTGACCTCGCCGATCACCTTCTGCATGTACTCCTCGCGCTGCGGAGTGCGCTGCTTGATGAGGCTGTCGATCTCGTTGTAGATCTTCGGGTACAGCACCGCGAAGGAGAGATCCTCGAGCTCGCTCTTGATGGCCGCGATCCCGAGTCGATGCGCGAGCGGCGCATAGATCTCGAGCGTCTCGGTGGCCTTCTTCTTCGCCTTCTCCGGAGGGACGAAGCCCCACGTGCGCGCGTTGTGCAGGCGGTCCGCGAGCTTGATGACGAGGACGCGCACGTCCTTCGACATCGCGACGATCATCTTGCGGACTGTCTCGGCCTGCGCGCTCTCGCCGTACTTCACCTTGTCGAGCTTCGTCACCCCGTCGACGAGCAGCGCGACCTCATCGCCGAACTCGTCCATCAGCTCGTCGAGCGCGTAGCCGGTGTCCTCCACGGTGTCATGCAGCAGCGCCGCGGCGATCGCGCGCGGCGCGAGCCCGAGCTCGGCAAGGATCTGGGCGACGGCGAGCGGGTGCGTGATGTAGGGCTCACCGCTGCGCCGCTTCTGGCCACGGTGCTTCTCCTCCGCGACGCGGTACGCCTTGTCGATGAGCGAGACGTCGACGCGCGGATGATTCTGGCGAACGGTGTCGATCAGCTTGCGCACCGATGCGTTCGGCTTCGCGCGCGTGAAGATGCGCGGAACGAGCCATCGCAGGCTCGGACCCGGCGACGTCGACACCGTCTCAGCCAACGCGCCTCCCGCGATTGGAGCCCGCCTCAGTCCTCATGCACCAATACTAGGCGTCGTCCCCTGCGGCCTTCCTCCGCGCCGCGAGGATCCGCTTGTCGCGCTGGGCGATCTTCGGCTCCTTCTCGCGCATCAGCGAGTACAGCGGCGCCGCGACGAAGATCGTCGAGTACGTGGCCACGATGATGCCGACGAAGATCGACAGCGAGATGTCGCTCAGCGTCTCCGCGCCGAAGCCGAACACGCCGATGAAGAGGATCGCGGCGACCGGCAGCGCCGCGACGACCGAGGTATTGATCGATCGCACGAGCGTCTGGTTCACACCGAGGTTGACCGCCTCACCGAAGGTGAGACTTCCCTCTTCGTCCTCGGTGTTCTCTCGGATCTTGTCGAACACCACTGTCGTGTCGTACAGCGAATACGCGAGGATCGTCAGGAAGCCGATCACGGCCGACGGCGAGAGCTGGAATCCCGCCACCGAATAGATGCCGATCGTCACGATCAGCACGTCGACGAGACCGACGATCGCCGCGACGGACATCTTCCACGTGCGGAAGTAGATCGCCAGGATCAGGAAGGTCAACGCCAAGAAGATCGCGAGGCCCCAGAGCGACTGCTTCGTCACGTCCGCGCCCCACGTGGGGCCGACGAACGAGTCGGTGACCTCGTCGGCCGAGACGTCATACGCCTCGGCGAGGGCCGCGGCCAGTGCGCGTGACTCCTCGTTCGTGAGCGTGGAGGTCTGCACCTGCACGTCGCGCTCGCCGATCACGGTCACCGAGGACTCGGCCTCGGGGACGACCTCATCGACGGTGTTCGTCGCGGGCTCCTGATCAGTCGTCGACGGGTTCGAGATCGTGAACTTCGCCCCGCCCGTGAATTCGATCGACAGCGCGAACCCGCCGCGCACGACGGGCGCAAGGATCGACAGCGCCACCAGCGCGAGCGCGATGATGAACCACAGCTTGCGCCGTGCCACGAAGGGGATCGATGTCTTCCCGGTATAGAGGTCGTTACCGAGTTGGTCCATGGTGCGCATCAGGCGTCGCCCTCTCGGCTCGTGTTCGTCGTATCGTCTGCACGCTCCGCCGCGCGTTTCCGCTCGGCGATCGTCTGGCGTCGCTCCGCCTCGCGCCGGGAGCGTTGATTGCGTCCCGCCACCGCGACCGGCTCGCGGAATCGAGCGCGCTTCTCATAGACCGCTCCGAGCGCCGACGGATCCAGGCCGGAGAGCGGGTGCCCGCCGCCGAAGAAGCGCGTGCGCACGAGGAGCTGCATCACCGGGTGGGTGAAGATCACGAAGATCAGGATGTCGATCAGGGTCGTGAGGCCGAGTGTGAAGGCGAATCCCTTCACCGTCGCGTCGGCCAGGACGTAGAGCACGACCGCGGCGAGGACGTTGATCGACTTCGCACTGAAGATGGTGCGCTTCGCTCGCGACCAGCCGTCTTCGATCGCGGCGGTCGTCGTCTTGCCGTCACGGAGCTCATCACGGATGCGCTCAAAATACACGATGAACGAGTCGGCCGTGAACCCGATCGTGACAATCAGGCCCGCGACGCCGGCGAGAGAAAGCCGATAGTCAAGACGCCACGACAGCAGACACAGCATGATGAAGGTCAGCACGGCCATCACTACGAGCGAGGCGATGATCACGAAGCCGAGCGCACGGTAGCTCACGAGGAGCACCCACAGCGCGACGAGCACGAGACCGATGAGGCCCGCGGTCAGGCCGACCATGAGCTGCTGCGAGCCGAGCGTCGCGGAGATCGTGTCACTCGTCACGACCTGGAAGCTCATGGGCAACGCACCGAAGCGGAGCTGGTCGGCGAGGACCTTCGACGATTCCTCGTCGATGCCGGGGCCCGAGATCTGCGGGTTGCCGTTGGTGATGACGCCGTCCATGCCCGGCGCCGAGATGACGTTGCCGTCGAGCACGAACGCGAACTGATTCTGGGCGCCCGTCAGGTTGTAGAGGCGCTGACTCACCTCGGCGAAGACGTCCGATCCCTCGTCGTCGAAGTCGATCGTGACCATCCACTGGCCGTTCTGCTGATTGATGCCCGCCTGCGCGTCATCGATCGCCGATCCATCCAGCTCGACGGGGCCGAGGATGTACTTGGCGACGCCGTCTTCATCACAGGTGATCAGCGGTTGGTCGCGCGGTTCGTGAGCGGGATCGTTCGAGTCCGCCGTGCAGTCGTAGGCCATCATCTCGGCCATCAGGGCTTCCGTCACCCAGGCGAGATCGCTGCCGCTCGATGGCTCGGCCGTCGGCTCCGCGTTGAGCGTCGGGTCCGGTGTGGGGTACGGCGTCTGCTCGCCGTCCTCCCCCACGAAGCTCGTCGCCGAGTCGGCGGCGTACAGCACCGGGCGCAGCTGCATCTGCGCACTCGCCTGGATCCGGTCGCGCGTCTCCTGATCGGCGTTTCCGGGAATCGCCACGACGATGTTGTCCGACCCCTGGGTCGTGATCTGCGACTCGGATACGCCCGCCGCGTCGACGCGCTGGCGAATGATCTCGACGGCCTGCTGCATCTGCTCGGTCGTCGGCGTCGCACCGGCCGTGTCCGCCTCGAGCGTGATCTGCGTGCCGCCCTGCAGGTCGAGCGCCAGCTCGGGAACCCACGTGCCTTCCTTCATCACGTGGACGCCGACGGCGTTCGCTCCGAAGAGGATGAGCGTGAGACCGAGCAGGCCGATCAGAGCGCGCCATGCACGGCGCGTAGGGGAAGAAGTCGCCACGACGGGGTCGCCTTACGTCAGTTTGCTGTGTCTGGTTTCGATGCGATTCGCGCGCGGGCGGTCAGTTCCGGGCCTGATCGTCGCCGTCGTCTTCGTTCGTCGATGCCGCGCCCTCGTCCGCTTCGTCCGCGACAACCGCTCCATCCTGCTCGTCGAGGACGACGTCCGGGTCCGTGCCCTCCGAGTCTGCGTCGTCGTCAACGACGTCCTCGTCATAC
>JAJYSF010000087.1 GCA_021793715.1 Actinomycetes bacterium | reverse complement strand
ACCGAGAACGTCTGCACGAGCCCGTCGCGCTGCCGGTCCTCCGGCACGAGGCCGACGCCGTGCTCGATCCGTTCTGCGATCGAATCGCCGAGGATCGAACGTCCGTCGAGCAGGATCTCGCCCCGCTCGACACGGCCGCGGCCCGCGATCGTCTCAAGCAGCTCCGTGCGGCCGGCGCCCATGAGTCCGTAGATGCAGACGATCTCGCCCGCGCGCACCTCGAGGTCGAGGTCCTTCACGACCGCGCGCTCAGGGTTGTCGGGATCGAGCACGGTCACACCGTCGACGGTCAGCACCGGATCGCCGAACTCGTACCCCTCGGGCGGCGAGCCGAGATCGAAGTTGTCGCCGACCATGTTGCGCACGATCCACGCGAGGTCGATGTCCTCTCGCTCGGCGCGCGCCGTCATGGATCCGTCGCGCAGCACGACCGCGTGGTCGGTGATCTCGAGCGCCTCTTCGAGGTGGTGAGAGATGTAGACGATGGCGACGCCGCGCGCGAGCAGTTCCCGGATGATCCCGAACAGGGTCTCGACCTCGGCCGCGGCGAGCGCGGACGTCGGCTCATCCATGATGAGGATGCGCGAGTTCACCGAGAGCGCACGCGCGATCTCGATGATCTGCTGCTGCCCGACGCGGAGGTCCGAGACGTACGTGTCGGGTTCGATGGCGAGGTTCATCTCCTGCAGAAGCGCACGCGTCTGACGCGCCTCCTCCGCGTAGTCGACGCCGCCGAACGGCCGCATGATCTCGCGGCCCATGAAGATGTTGTCCCGCACCGTGAGGTTCGGCGCGAGGCTGAGCTCCTGGTGAATGATCGAGATGCCGTGTTCGGCGGCCTCGATCGTCGACGAGAACGCGACCGGCTCGCCGCCGAGCAGGATCTCACCGGACGTGGGCTGCTCGACACCGGAGAGGATCTTCATGAGCGTCGACTTGCCGGCGCCGTTCTCACCGAACAGTGTGGTGACGGTGCCCGACCGGATCGAGAAGTTCACGCCCTTGAGCGCACGCGTGCCGCCATAGTTCTTGACGATGTCGCGCGCTTCGAGGACGACCTCATCGGTAGCCATGATCACCCCACCTCGAGCTCGACCGGCGTGAGGAGCCACGCCTGCGGGTTGATGAGCGTGAAGGCGCCCGTGATCGTGGCAGTCTTGCCCTCGAGGTTCTCGGTGTCGATGCCCTCGAGCACCGCGACCTTCATCTCGTTGTTCAGCGCCGCCGCCGCGTTCTGGTAGTCGATCTGGTTGGTGAACTCACCAAAGGTGATCTCGCCCGAGGCGTCACGCAGCTCGGTGCCGTTGATGGCGGGGCCGGTCTGAACGCGCACTGTGAGGTCGTCGCCGAGCCCCTCGACCTGCAGGTCGTAGATGCCGGAGGATGCTTCGCCGAAGGTGCCCGTCACCGTGACGCTGAAGACGGGGCCGCCCGAGCTCTCGACCGCGTACTCGCCGACGGCCGCCTCCTGGTCGTCGGCGATGGCCGCCGCGAGCGTCTCGGCGTCGGCCGCGCGCTCCACGACCGCTTCCTGTACGGCCGGGAAGTTCTCGGCGCCGTAGGTCTCGGCGTTGAATCCCTCTTCGGCGCCCGGCAGCTCCGCACCGTACGGAACGACGCGGGTGCCGATCGCGACGAACGCGATCGCCGCGACGATCACGGCCGCGAGGATCCCCCGCTTCGCGCCCTTGCCGAGACCCTTGCGCCTCGCAGGCGCCGCGACGCCGCTCACAGAAGCACCCGCGACTCGGTGTCGTTCGGGCGGATCTGCAGCTTGCGGCCCTCGCCGCGGCGGAACATCTCGAGCGCCTCGGCGTAGTCGTCGAGCGTGAACGAGTGGCTGATCATTGCCCGCGCGTTGATCGCACCGGCCTCGAACATCTCGACCGCACGACCGAACGAGTTGAGGACCGCCATCGTGCCGACGATCGAGATCTCGTCACGGTAGATGCGGAACGGCGAGAACTGCGCCGTCTTGTCGGCGGGAGCGACGCCGAAGTCCTGGAAGTACCCGGCCGGCTTGACGCGGGTGAGCCCGTCTTCGATCGCGCGGATGTTTCCGGTGCAGTCGATCACGACGTCCCACTTGTCGCGGTCCGCGTCATCGGCGTTCGTGTAGCGCAGCTCGATGCCGCATTCAGCCGCCGTCGTGAGCCGGTCCGCATTGAGATCGACGATCGTCACGGTCGCCGCTCCCGCGCGGTGGGCGAGCTGCGCCATCAGCAGGCCCATGGTGCCGGCGCCGTAGACGAGAACGTGATCGCCCATGCGGCGCGGCAGCACGTCCCAGCCACGGATCGCGCAGGCGAGCGGCTCGATGAGTGCTGCCTCGAAGATGTCCGTCTCGGGCTGCAGCCGGAAGACGTTCGTCGAGGGCGCCGTGAAGAACTGCTGCGCGGCGCCGTCGGAGGCGACGACGCCGAGGCCGTTCCATCGCGGGCACAGGTTCTGGCGGCCGTTGAGGCACTGCTCGCACTCGCCGCAGGTGGTGCTGGGGTTCACCGCCACCTTGTCGCCGACCCGGAAGTCGAAGACGCCGTCGTTGACGCCCTCGCCGAGCTCCACGATCGTCCCCGTCGCCTCGTGACCGGGCACGAGGGGGAAGACCGTTCCTTCGAACTCGCCGTCGAAGACGTGCGTGTCCGTGCCGCAGATCCCGACCGCGGCGGTCTCGATGAGGATCTCCTTGTAGCCGGGTGTCGGCCTCGGGCGTTCCTCGAGGGCAAGCACTCCCTGATCTTGAAAAGCGACTGCACGCATCTTTGCTCCGTTCGCGTCGGGCGCGGGGCTCGCATCGCCCCGCCTCTCTGGCGGTCATCCGACCGGGGTCGGGTCTTCGGGTACCCGGTCCATGGTGGGAGACCCTGCGACAGTGTTAGGTTTGGGTAGCTTAGAACATGGGTTACGTTAGATTCAACGTCAACATCGTGACACATTCCGGCGAACCAAGGGAACCAGCATCGAAGGAGATGAGCGCGTGAACGAGACAGAAGCCTTGCGTGACGAGGGATCCGCGGCGATTCCGGACACGCAGCGCGCCGCCGAGCTGCACGGCGCGCGCGATGTGAGAATCGCGACGCGCCCTGTTCCGAGCCCTGCCTCCGACGAGGTCCTGGTCCGCGTCACCGCCGTCGGCGTGTGCGGCAGCGACGTGCACTTCTATCAGGACGGTCACCTCGGCGACTGGCACGTCGAGGAGCCCCTCGTCCTCGGCCACGAAGCCGGCGGCGTCATCGTCTCCGTGGGCGCGGACGTCGACCCCGGGCGCATCGGCGAGCGCGTCTCGATCGAGCCGCAGCACCCGTCCACGACGTCTCGCGAAACGCTGCGCGGCGCATACAACCTCGACCCCGACATGCGCTTCTACGCGGTCCCGGGCACCGATGGCGCCTTCCAGGAGTACGTCACGATCCAAAGCCATTTCGCCTTCGCGATCCCGGACAGCGTCAGCGACGAGGCGGCCGCCCTCATGGAGCCACTCTCGGTCGCCATCGCCACCGCCCGCAAGGCCGAGATCCAGCCGGGCGACCGCGTGCTCATCGCGGGAGCCGGCCCGATCGGCATCGTCACCGTGCAGGTCGCGCGGGCGTTCGGCGCGACGGACGTGATCGTCTCGGACATCGCGGAAGCACGGCGCGAGTCGGCGCTCACCTTTGGCGCGACGGCGGCCATCGACCCCGCTGCCGGCGGGCTCGATGAGATCGCCGGCACGGTCGACGCGTTCATCGACGCCTCGGGCGCGGCACCTGCCGTCAAGAGCGGGATCCTCACGGTGCGCCCCGGGGGTCGCGTCGTGCTCGTCGGAATGGGGCTCGACGAGCTGCCACTGCCCATCTCCCGCATCCAGAACCTCGAGCTCGTCGTCACCGGCGTCTTCCGCTACGCCAACACGTGGCCGACCGCGATCTCGCTCGTCGCCGACGGCCGCGTCGATCTCGACCGCATGGTGACCGGCCGCTTCGGTCTGGACCGTGTCACGGACGCCCTCGAGTCGACGGCGAATCCCGCCACGATCAAGTCGGTCGTGACACCGGCCGCCCCGCACCACGACACGGGAATCTCGACCCACTCCGGCGATACAGAACGGACGAACCGATCATGACCCGCCTCTGGAACGACCCCGCCGACTTCGTCGACGAGATGATCGACGGCTTCGTCGCCGCGAACACGCGCTATGTGCGGCGCGTGTCCGGCGGCGTCGCCCGCTCCACGAAGACGCCCGACGGCCAGGTCGCCGTCGTCATCGGCGGCGGCAGCGGCCACTACCCCGCTTTCGGCGGGCTCGTCGGCCCTGGCCTCGCGCACGGCGCCGCGATGGGGAACCTCTTCGCGTCGCCGTCGATGCAGCAGGTGTTCTCCGTCGCGAAGGCGGCCGAGAATGGCGGCGGCGTCTTCCTCAGCTACGGCAACTACGCCGGCGACGTGCTCAACTTCGACGCCGCGCAGGAGCAGTTGCGCGAAGCCGGGATCCCGTGTCAGACCGTGACCGTCACCGACGACGTCTCGAGTGCTGCCGCGGAGGAGAAGCACAAGCGCCGCGGCATCGCGGGTGACCTCACGGTGTTCCGGATCGCGGGTGCAGCCGCCGAGCGCGGAGCGTCGCTCGACGAGGTGGTGCGACTCGCGCGGCACGCGAACGAGCGCACGCGCTCGTTCGGCGTCGCGTTCTCCGGCTGCACCCTGCCCGGCGCGCCCGAGCCGCTCTTCGAGGTCGAGCCCGGTCGCATGGCCGTCGGCCTCGGCATTCATGGCGAGCCCGGGCTGCGTGACGAGGACATCCCGTCCGCCGACGGCCTCGCCGAGATGCTTGTCGAGCGCCTCCTCGAGGAGCTGCCGGACGGGGTCGACGAGGCGCGCGGCGCGCGCGTGATCCCGATCCTCAACGGCCTCGGATCCCTGAAGTACGAGGAGATGTTCGTCGTCTACCGCCGCATCGCGCAGCTGCTCGAGGCCGCGGGCGTCGAGGCCGTCGATCCGCACGTCGGCGAGTACTGCACGAGCTTCGACATGGCGGGCACCTCGCTCACGCTGCTCTGGCTCGACGACGAGCTCGAGGAGCTCTGGGAGACGGGGGTCGACACCCCCGCGTATCGCCGCGGATCCGTCGATCACGGCGGCGAGCTCATCGCCGAGGACGACGTCGACGCCGCCGCGGACGAGATCGGGTCCGCCGACGCCGACGGTCGTGCCGTCGCCGCGGCCATCGTGCGTCTCTTCGATGTCGCACAGGAGACGATCGACACCCACGTCGACGAGCTGGGACGCCTCGATCAGGTCGCGGGCGACGGCGACCACGGTATCGGCATGCAGCGCGGTGTGCACGCGGCCCGCAATGCCGCGCACGACGCCAAGGAGCGAGGCGCGGGCGCGGCGACGACGCTCGCACGCGCCGCTGACGCATGGTCGGATCGCGCCGGCGGCACCTCGGGCGCGATCTGGGGCGCGATCCTCGCCACCGTCTCGAAGCACCTCGCGGACGACGGAACCCCGGACGCCGATGCGCTCGCCGCGGGCGTCTCCGCGGCCTCC
>JAJYSF010000086.1 GCA_021793715.1 Actinomycetes bacterium | reverse complement strand
GACCGACCGCACCGAAGGTCGTGAGGGGAAGCCCGGCGAGCGGGCTCAGATCGACGACATGGTTATGCGGGAGGTGCAGCTCCTCGAGGCTACTCAGCGACGACAGCGCCGTGACGTCCGAGATCTCGTTCGTGTCGAGCCGCAGGAGCTCCAATGCGGTGAGATTTCCCAGCGGACTGACATCGGAGATGTCGTTGTCGTTGATGTAGAGGAAGCGCAGTCCCGTGAGTGTCCCGAGCGAACTCACGTCCGTCAAGCCGTTCGACGAGACGACGAGATGCTCGAGGGCGGGCAGTGTCTCGAGTGATTCGAGATCCGACTCGTCCACGCCGGTGCCGCTGATGGCGACCGACCACAGGCGGTCCAGCCCTTCAAGCGGTGCCAGGTCGGTGACCCCCGGGTTGTTGCCGAGGTGCGCCTGCTGGAGCGACGTCATGTGTTCTATACCGGTCAGATCCGTCACGGCGCCGTTCTGGCAGTTCACGATCGTCAGTCCCGCCGCCTGGCCCTCGGTGATCGGGTCCGCCGGATTCTGCGAGAGCGCTGTGTTCACGCACTCCCGGAGCACGTCGTCGGGCATGGAGATTTCGTCCCCGGGATCGGCATGCGCCGCCGGCGCGAGACCGAGCACGGCCAGAGCCGTCACGGCGGTGACCGCGAGCGGCATTCTGATCGAGCGTGCGGGCTCATCTACTGGCGGGTGGGTCTTCGTCCTCAACTGGACACGTCCTCTCTTCACAGCTGCAGTGTCGCGGCGCCTCACCGTCACAGGCGCCGCTCACACACCGCTCACATCTCACGATCGACGGCGTGCATCACTCGCCGAGGAAGACCATGTACGACACGGTCGTGTCCTCGCCCTCTGACGCTTCGGCGACGCCCACGTTGACGGTCAGCGAGTCATCGAGAGTGAAGGATCCGTTGACGAGCTCCCCCATCTCGGTCCACATGACCTCGTCCCAGTCGGAGAAGTCGTCACGCACCTGCTGCACGAGCTCGGCGAAGCTTCGCGGGTCGGAGACGACGACCATCATTCCGGACCCGTCTTCGGAGTTGATCGAGGTGCTCTGGATCACGCTGTCGGAAACCACGGGGACCTCCGCGGGGAAGTTCTCGGGCATGCTCCCGAACTCGACGTCCACTCCTCCGCCCGTGATGCCCTCGATGAGTTCGTCGGCTCCGCTCGGGATTGCGCCGTCATCGGATCCGCCGGTGATCATATCGAGCGGATTCGTGAAGCATCCCGTGAGGGAGACGGCGAGAAGACCGGCCGCCGCGGCGGCTGCGCTTCCCCGGACGACGACCGTGTGTTTCATGGTGAGCTTCCTTCAGGTCGAGACAGATCTGCGAGACGACGGCCGGAGGAGTCAGAAGGAGACTCCCGTGCCGCCGTGACGCAGTCGACCACGGCGCGCTCACACCGCGCTCACACGTGCTCGCGCGCACTCGCGCGACCGTCGCTACTGCCCGAAGAGGTCCACCGGGTTGAAGATGTCTGCGGCGAACAGCAGTGCCGCCATCGCGATCATGAGAACGACGACCACGAGTGTGATGGGCACGAGGCGCGTCGCATCCGCGGGCTTGGCTGCCGGGCGTCCCGTGAGCCGCGCGAACAGTCGCTTCAGCCCATCCCACAGTGCGATCACGATATGACCGCCGTCGAGCGGCAGCAACGGGATCAGGTTGAACACCATCAGCGCGATATTGAGGGCTCCGAAGATGTTCACGAGCACGGCGACGCGATCCAGGATCGGCGCCTCGGTGGCCGTGACCTCGCCCGCGATGCGCCCGACGCCCACGACGCTGATCGGTCCGTCCGGATCCCGCTCCCCGCCCGTGACCAGGTCGACCGCGATGTCGTACAGCTTCACGGGCAGCTGCACGACGATCTCCGCGACGGCACCCGTGTTGCGCACTGCTTCCTGCGCACCGGCCCACGCCGGTTGACGCACGCGCTCGTACGCGGGACTGAAGCCGACGAAGCCGACGTCATCGGTGACGACCTCGCCGTCCGAATCCACGTACTCGTTCTCCGCGAGGATCGGCGTGACGCTGAGCGTGCGGGCCGCTCCGTCCCGGACGATGTCGACGTCGATCGTCTCATCGGGCCGCTCGCGGATGAGGGCCGACGCCTCCGCGAAGCTCGATACCGTGGATCCGTCGACCGCGGTGATCGTGTCGCCAGGGCGCAGCCCCGCCTCGGCAGCGGGCGTCGCGGGGTCGTCGTCAGCGCACTCCGTCTGCGCGGATCCCGCCGGCAGGACGCACTCGGACACCTGCGCGACCGTCGCCGTCGCCTGCTGGACGCCGATGCCGCTGAGAAGCACCGAGAACGCGACGATCGCGAGCACGAAGTTCATGAATGGGCCGCCGAGCATCACGACGACGCGCTTCCACGTCGCCTGGCGATAGAGCGTGCGATCTCCCGCCTCGGCGATCGTCTCGTCGTTCTGCTCGCGCGCATCCTGCACGAGCGTCGACCACACGCGCCTGCGCCGCCCGTCGACCTCAGGGCTCGGCGGATACATTCCCGCGATCGAGATGAACCCGCCGAGCGGCAGCGCCTTGAATCCGTACTCCGTCTCGCCGACCTGCTTCGACCACAGGGTCGGACCGAAGCCGATCATGTACTGCCCGACCCGCACACCGAAAGCCTTCGCGGGCAGGATGTGGCCGAGCTCGTGCAACGCGATCGACACGGCCAGAGCGATCAGCATCGCGAGGATGCCGATGACGAACAGTACGGCCGTCATCAGTCGTCGAGGTACGGGTTGGGCCACACCCTGTCGGGGGCGGGCCAGCCGGCGGCGATGAGCGCTCGGCGCGACAGTTCGCGGGCCGAGTAGCCCCACTGCACACCCTCGATGTCACGATAGTTCTGATGACCCGGTCCCGCCCACAGGATGGCGTCGCCGTCGCCGACGAGCGAGACGGCCGTCACGATCGCGGCCTCGGGCGGCGAGACCTCGTGCAGCTCGTGGTCCGGATCCGCAGCGCGGGCGGCGTTCATCAAGGTCTCACGGATCGACGCGGCGTCCTCGTGGCGCGGATGGTGGTCGGTGATCACCGTGATGTCGCTACCGGCGACGGCCGCGCGCGCCATGTCAGCGCGCTTCGTGGTGTCGCGATCGCCGTCGGCGCCGAACAGCATCAGCACCTTCCCGGGCGTGACGCGGCGCACCGCCGCGAGGGTCTTCTCGAACGCGTCCGGCGTGTGCCCGAAGTCGACGTAGACGGCGGGTCCGTCGGGTCCGGAGACGAGCTGCGTTCGCCCCGGCACCCACGCGCGAATGCCGCCCGCGAGCGCCGCCGCGATGCGATCCCACGCATATCCGGCTTCGAGCATCATGACGATGCCGAGACCGGCGTTGGCGGCCATGTGCGCGCCGATGACCGGAACGACCGTTTCGAGCACGCGACCGCCGGGGCCGGTCAGTCGGAAGCCGGTTCCGCTCTGCTGCTCGGAGGTGACCTCGACGTGCCAGTGCGCATGGTCGTACGCCGTGGGGGTGGCGATGCCGAAGGTCGCGATCGTCGTGACGGGGATGTCCGCCTCGGAGGCGATGCGGTCTCCCGCCGCCGAATCGAGCGAGATGACCGCCCGCCGGCTACGGGCCGACGTGAACAGCGGCGCCTTCGCGCGGTAGTACGTCTCCATGTCGCCGTAGTCGTCGAGGTGCTCATGCGTGAGGTTCGTGAAGCCGATGACGTCCCAGATCACCTTCTCGACGCGACGGCGGGTGACGGCCTGCGCGCTCACCTCGACGGCGAACGCCTCGACGTCGCGTTCCCGCATGCGGGCCATCAGGGCGTGGAGTTCGCTCGCCTCGGGACTCGTCAGACCCGCCACGACGCGCTCCTGGGCCACGACGCGCTCGGCCGAGGTCGAGGCCCCGGAGATGGCGCCGATCTGGGTGAGCATGCCTTCGAGCAGGTGCGTGATGCTCGTCTTGCCGTTCGTGCCGGTCGTCGCCAGCAGCAGCGGCAGCTTGTCCTCCGGCCCCGTCCGGTAGACCGCCATCGCGACGTCGCCGAGGACGCCGCGCGGATCCGCGACGACGAGCGCCGGCAGACCGGAGTCGCGCGCGATCTCGGCGCCGTCGGCGTCAGTGAGGATCGCGGAGGCGCCGTTGCGGGCGGCGTCGGCCGCAAACTCGGCACCGTGACGGTTCGCGCCGCGGATCGCCACGAACAGATCGCCGGGAACGAGGTCCGTCGAGGACACCGTCACGCCCGTCACGTCGGCGTCCGAGGTGGCGGTGCCACCCACGTGGTCGGCAAGGGCGGTGAGGCGGCTGACGGCGGGCCGCTCGGGGCGCAGCATCACGGGTGGTGTGCGGCGGATGTGAGGCGTCTCGATCACGCCGCCATCGTCTCACGCAGGGGGCAGGGAACGGCTGAATGAGCGCCGCGACGTTCGGTCAGCGCGCGAGCAGTTCGTCGGCGGTGCGGCGCGCCCAGAGCTCGGCCTCAGCCAGCGTCTCGAGCGTGAGCTCCGCGGGCGCCTCGTGCGCGTCGACGACCCGCGCGACCGCGTCCACGATGCCGGTGAACGGGATCCGTCCCTCGTGGAAGGCGTCGACCGCCTGCTCGTTCGCCGCGTTGTACACGGCCGGGAAGGTGCGCGCGGCCTCGCCGACCTGTCGCGCGAGCGACACCGCGGGAAACGCCTCGTCGTCGAGCGGGACGAACTCCCAGCTCTGCGTCGCGGTCCAGTCGATCGGCGCGTCGACGTCTTCGAGGCGATCGGGCCACGACAGTCCGAGCGCGATCGGCACGAGCATGCGCGGCCGTCCCGCCTGCGCGATCGTGGATCCGTCGTGGAACTCGACCATCGAATGGATCAGCTGCTGCGGGTGCACGACGACCTCGATGCGGCCGAACGGCACGTCGAACAGGAGGTGGGCCTCGATCACCTCGAGCCCCTTGTTGACGAGGGTCGCGGAGTTCGTCGTGATGACCCGGCCCATCGAGAAGTTGGGGTGCTTCAACGCCTGCGCGGGGGTGACGCGCTCGAGCTCGTCTCGACGGAGCCCTCGGAAGGGGCCGCCTGAGGCGGTGACCACGAGCCGCCGCACCTCGCTCGTCCGGCCGGAGCGGAGCGCCTGCGCGATCGCCGAGTGCTCGGAGTCGACCGGCACGATCTGACCCTCGCGCGCGAGCGACGTGACGAGGGTGCCGCCGACGATGAGCGACTCCTTGTTCGCGAGCGCGAGCGTGCGTCCCGCCTCGAGCGCGGCGATCGTGGGTCCGAGGCCGACGGATCCGGTGATGCCGTTGAGCACGACGTCGGCGTCGACATCGCGCACCAGCTGCGCGGCTTCGTCGGCGCCGAGCGCAGTGTGCTCGACGCCGAACTCCGCTGCCTGTTCGGCGAGCACGGCGGCATTGGATCCGGTCGCGAGACCGACGAGCGTGAACCGGTCGGAGTTGCGGCGGATGACGTCGAGCGCCTGCGTGCCGATCGACCCGCTGGATCCGAGGACGACGACCTTGCGCACGGGACTACTCGCTGGTGGCGTGCGTGGCCGACAGGATGTCGACGACGAAGATGAGCGT
>JAJYSF010000085.1 GCA_021793715.1 Actinomycetes bacterium | reverse complement strand
TCATCGCCACCGGCCTCATCCTCTTCATCGTGACCTTCATCGTCAACGCGGTCGCACGCTGGCTCGTGAACCGCCGCGCCGAGTTCTCGGGAGCGAACTGACATGACCACTCCCACGACGACCCGACCCGACGAGCAGGCCACGGAGACGCCGGAGCTCGAGTCCCGGCGCATCACCTCCGGGCAGCTGCCGACCTGGGCGCCCTGGGCCATCCTCGCCGGCGCCATGGCGATCGCCTTCGCGGTGTTCGCGGTCATGAACCTCGAAGCAGACCTCGCGGACTTCAACATCGTCGGCGCGTTGTTCGTCGGCATGGTGATGTACATCGTGTTCATCGGCGTGCTCTCCGCGATCGCCGAGAGTCGGCGCCACGCGATCGACCGGTTGATGACCGCGCTCATCTCGACGGCGTTCGTGCTCGCCTGTCTCCCGCTCGCCTCCGTCCTCTGGACGGTCGTCATCAACGGCCTCGACCGCTTCGACATGACCTTCTTCACGTGGTCGATGCGCAACGTGGTCGCCGAGGGCGGCGGCGCCGTCCACGCGATCTGGGGCACGCTCATCATCACGGGCCTCGCAACGATCATCTCGGTGCCCATCGGCCTCATGACCTCGATCTATCTCGTCGAGTACGGCGCCGGCGGCAAGCTCGCCAAGGGCATCACGTTCTTCGTCGACGTCATGACGGGCATCCCGTCGATCGTCGCCGGCCTGTTCATCTACTCAGTCTTCGCGCTCCTGATGGGCCCGGGCGTGCGAATGGGCATCATGGGTGCCCTGTCGCTCTGCGTTCTGATGATCCCCGTCGTGGTGCGCGGATCCGAGGAGATGCTGCGGATCGTGCCGAACGAACTGCGCGAGGCGTCCTACGCGCTCGGCGTGCCGAAGTGGCTGACGATCGTGAAGGTCGTCCTGCCGACGTCGATCGCGGGCATCACGACCTCGGTCGTGCTGGCGATCGCGCGCGTCATCGGCGAAACCGCGCCGCTGCTGCTCACGGCGGGCTTCACCGCCAACATGCAGCTGAACGCGTTTGAGTCCGGAAACGGCCAGATGATGACGTTGCCCGTCTTCGTCTACAACCAGGTGATGTACCCGAGCGCTTCGGCGCCGGACGAGTCCATCGCCCGCGCATGGGCCGCCGCGCTCACGCTGCTCGTCATCGTCATGGCGCTCAACCTCATCGCGCGCCTCGTGTCGAAGTTCTTCGCACCGAAGACGCGCGGCCGCTGAACGAGAAACTTTTCGAAAGCAACAGAAGGATCCAGATGTCCAAGAGCATCGAAGTCAACGACCTCAACGTCTACTACGGCGACTTCCTCGCCGTCGAAGGCGTCTCGCTCGACGTGCAGCCCGGCACGGTGACGGCGTTCATCGGCCCGTCCGGCTGCGGCAAATCGACCTTCCTGCGCACGCTCAACCGCATGCACGAGGTGATCCCCGGCGCCCGCGTCGAGGGCCAGGTCATGATCGACGGCAAGAACCTCTACGGCGCGGGCGTCGACCCGGTGCTCGTGCGCCGCCAGGTCGGCATGGTCTTCCAGCGCCCCAACCCGTTCCCGACGATGTCGATCCGCGACAACGTGCTCGCCGGCGTCAAGCTGAACAACCGGCGCATGGCGAAGAGCGACCAGGACGGGCTCCTCGAGCAGTCGCTGCGCGGTGCGAACCTGTGGAACGAGGTCAAGGATCGCCTCGACAAGCCCGGATCGGGCCTGTCGGGCGGACAGCAGCAGCGGCTCTGCATCGCGCGCGCCATCGCGGTCTCCCCCGACGTGATCCTCATGGACGAGCCCTGTTCGGCGCTAGACCCGATCTCAACGTTCGCGATCGAAGAGCTCATCGCCGAGATCAAGAACGACTACACGGTGGTGATCGTCACGCACAACATGCAGCAGGCCAGCCGCGTGAGCGACAAGACCGCGTTCTTCAACATCGCCGGGACCGGCAAGCCGGGCAAGCTCATCGAGTACGACGACACGACGAAGATCTTCACGGCACCCACCCAGAAGGCCACCGAGGACTACGTCTCCGGACGCTTCGGCTGATCCGGCGCGCGGGGAATACGTCTGGCGCCTGCGCCGTTACACTGAGTGTGCCGGGTCGCAGTCAAAACCCCGGGCTCCAACTCTCGCCGCTTCGAGCGGCCTTCCGCCGAGAGGCGTTTTCTGCGGCCCGGCCTTTTCGCGCCCGCAGGAAGGGCCGCGGCTTGAGATGCCGCCCGACCGCGCTCGTCAGATCAGGTCGTCTCGTCGCCAAAGGCGCGAGGCGACCGCGAGCTCGTCGGCCGTCGCGGCGAGGCGCAGCGCGCGCGTCGTGAACGCGGTCGCGCGCTCGGGATCCGTGACCTCGTAGTCGTCGGCGAGATGCGTCGATCCCGACGCCTGGACCCGGCAGAACGCCGCGGTCCGGTCGAGCGCGACGGCGAAGTCGCCCGCGAAGGCGCCACGCAGGATCGTGTCGATCAGATCGACGAGCTCAGCGGGGCTCGCCGGTGTCGGGGCGCCGGCGATGAGGGAGTCCGCCGTGCGCAGCTCAACGCGGCCGCGCTCGTACAGCAACGACGCCGTGCGCGGATCGTCGTGGATGCTGAGCTGCATCAGATACAGCCGCCACAGCGCGCCGGGCAGCGTACGGGCGGGAGAGCGGGACCACAGCTGCGCGATGTCGTCGATGCCGTGCTCGGCGGTGAACGACACGAGCCGCTCGACGACGGCGCGATCCTCGTCGCGCACGCGCGCAAGGAGCGTCGCGGCCGTCGAATGCGCGGCGCGCGAGACCTCGGCCGGGTCTTCGGAGCTGAAGAGCCGATCGAACGTCGCCGACGGGCGGAAGACGGGGCGAGGGAAGTCGTTGGACATCGCGCTCCAGCGTACGCGCCGTCAGCGGTCTCCGCGCGCCCCGCTCCAGGCCACGATGATCGACCAGACGGCGCCTGCGGCGACGCTGGCCGCGAGGAGAATGGCGAGGATCGCGACGACATCGTCTCCGACATTGCGCTCGGCAAGCAGCGCCACGACCTCGGGGTTCAGCAAGAGGTCGCGCCCCAGCACCGTGGCCGTCCAACTCACGAAGAGCCCGGCCAGCACGGTGCGCCCGATGGCGAAGCCGACCGTCCAACGCCCGCGCAGCGCCCGAAGGACGACGAACACCGCCTCGGCCGCCATGATGGCAAACAGCGCCGTCATCCACCACGGCCACAGGCCAGATCCGAGAACCGAGATCCACTCGTCCCCCGCGTACACGACCCCGCGCAGAGCGTCCCAGATGAACGCGCCGGTCGCGAGCGCGAGGAAGACGAGCGACGCGATCGCGTCGGTCCACCCGCCCTCCTTCTCCGGCACCTCGGGAAGCTGATCGACGGTCCACATCGACGGGAGTTCCGCTCCGGTGCGTTCGATCACCGCGAAGATGAGCGTCGTCCAGAATGCGGTGTGCACGGCGACGCTGATCGCGAGGACGATCGCCTCGGCGAAGACGGTGCCGAACCCGGCGCCGGTGACCGCGTGCCCGATCGCGCCACCCACCGCGGCCAGGGGCGGAAGCGTCCACAGCAGGATCTTCATCAGCCGCATCCACGAGAGGTAGAAACGCGGACCGATCAGGTGCAGCGGCCGGTCGGCGAAACCGCTCGCCAACACGGCGGGATCGCCCAGCTCGGTGAGCGCGGCGTGTTCCGCCTCGGCGGGCGACTCACCCTGCTCGATGCGAGCCTCGACGGCGTCCGCGATGGAGGCCTCGAGCTCGCGACGTACGTCGTCCTGCGCGGTCGCGGGCAGACGACGCACCGTCGCCTCGATATAGCGTTCGGTCAGCGTGGCGGTCATCGTGCTCACGTCCCTTCCTGGTCGAGTGACCCGATCGCGCGACTGAGCGCGCGCCATTCCCTGGTCATGTCTTCGGCGAGCCGCATCCCCTCATCGGAGGTGCGGTAGAACTTGCGCGGCCGCGATTCGGCGGTATCCCATTCGCTCCGCAGGAACCCCTGCTTCTCGAGGCGCCGCAGCAGCGGGTACAGCGTGTTGGCGTCGGTCGCGAACCCGCGATCGGCGAGCTGCTCGAGCAGCCCGTAGCCGTACCCCGGGCGCCGCAGCAGGGTGAGGCACGCGAGCACCACGGTGCCGCGGCGCAGCTCCTGCAGGTGCAGATCGGATCCATCGCTCATGTCCACCACAATACTGTGCGTCACACACTATTGTCAATCACGCGATGACGTGCGTGCCATTTGGGTGGCGTCGACCCCGGAAGTCCGTACGCTGAGGGCATGAGCAACCTGGAGCGATCCCCCGACCTCGCCCTGCTCGAGGCGGGCGAGCCGTGCGTCGACGTCGAGGTGCTGTTGCCGCGATCGGTGCCGCTCGGCGGGCCCCGCGCGATGCCGGTCTCGCGCACGCTCCCGCAACGCAAGCGCTCGCTCGTCGGATCCTGGTGCTTCCTCGACCACTACGGGCCCGACGACGTCTCGCTCACGGGCGGCATGCGCGTGCCGCGGCACCCGCACACCGGGCTCGCGACAGTGTCGTGGGTCTTCAGCGGCGAGATCGATCACCTCGACTCGGGCGGCAACGCAGCGCGCGTGCGGCCCGGCGAGTTGAATCTCATGATCGCCGGACGCGGCATCACGCACCAGGAGATCTCGACGCCCGAGACGACCACGCTGCACGGCGTACAGCTCTGGTACGCCATGCCCGAGTCGACGCGCTTCTCAGAGAACCACTTCGCGCACTACGTCCCCGCCCCGGTCACGCCCGCCCCCGGCGTCAGCGTGCGCGTGTTCCTCGGCGCGCTCGCCGGATCCGCCTCCCCGGTGGATACGAGAACGCCCGACCTGCTGGGCGCGGAGCTCACCCTCGCGGCCGGCTCGGAAGTGACGCTCGACGTCCGGCGTGATTTCGAACTCGCGGCACTCGCCGAGACCGGCGACGTCGTGGTCAACGGCACGACGATTCCGCACCGCGCCCTCGGGTATGCGCCGCTCGGCAGCGACACGCTGACGATCTCTGCACCGCGCGACGCGCGCGTCATCCTGCTGGGCGGGGTGCCCCTCGGAGAGCAGATCGTGATGTGGTGGAACTTCGTGGGCCGCTCGCACGACGAGGTCGCTGCGTTCCGCCAGCGCTACCAGGCCGAGCTCGGCTTCGAACTCGCGGGCGCCGAGCCGGATCCGCTCTTCGGTCAGTTTCCGGACGGCGAGCCCGACCCGCTTCCCGCTCCCGCCCTGCCGAACGTGCGGCTGCGCCCGCGCGAGTAAGGAGACGACATGTCCGATGAACGCTACGCAATCGAACACCGCGCCGATGAGAGCCGGTACGTGCTCCTCGACCGCGAACGCGACAACACGGTGATCGGCGAGGAGGAGTACGTCGATGTCGATGGCGACCGTGTGCTGTTCCACACCCGCGTCGATGAGGAGTATGGCGGCCAGGGCCTCGCCTCGCGCCTGGTGCGCGAGACGGTCGCCGATGCGGCCGACGAGGGTTGGGCGATCGCGCCCGTCTGCCCCTACGTGAAGGCGTGGGTCGAGAAGCACCCCGACGCGCCGCACGCGGTCGTGACCCCGACCCCCACCCACCAAGGGG
>JAJYSF010000084.1 GCA_021793715.1 Actinomycetes bacterium | reverse complement strand
GGCTGTCGCCCGTGGTGCCGCTCGGTGAGCCGCGGATCAGTGGAAGAAGTGACGCTCCCCCGTGAAGTACATGGACACGCCACGCGACTTCGCGAGTTCGATGGTCTCTTCGTCTCGCACGGAGCCACCGGGCTGGATGATGACCTTGACGCCCGCGTCCATCAGGACCTCGGGGCCATCCGAGAACGGGAAGAACGCGTCGGAGGCGGCGATGGTGCCCGACACGCGGTCGCCGGCGCGCTCCACGGCGAGGCGGCACGAGTCGACGCGGTTGACCTGCCCCATACCGATTCCGACGGTCGCCATGTTCTTCGCGAGGACGATGGCATTCGACTTGACCGCACGGCTGCTCTTCCACGCGAAGACGAGGTCGGCGAGCGGCATGTCTGGCTCCTCGCCCGCGACGAGCTCCCAGTTCTTGGCGACCGATTCGAAGTCGTCGTCGGGGAACAGGTCGGCGTCCTGGAGGAGGAGCCCGCCGGAGACGAGCCGGATGTCCATACGCTCCTGCTGCCAGTTCGACGGCAGTTTCAGCAGACGCAGGTTCTTCTTGGACCGGAACATCTCGAGGGCGTCGGGCTCGAAGTCGGGAGCGACGATGACCTCCGTGAAGATGTCGCGCAGGTTCTCTGCCATCTTCAGCGTGACCGGGCGGTTGGCGGCGATCACGCCGCCGAAGGCCGACAGCGGATCGCACTCGTGGGCGCGCAGGTGCGCGCTCGCGATCGCGTCGAGCGCCTTCGGATCGGCGATCGCGATGCCACACGGGTTGGCGTGCTTCATGATCGCCACAGCCGGCAGGACCATGTCGTACGCCGCACGGAGCGCGGCATCGGCATCGGTGTAGTTGTTGAACGACATCGGCTTGCCCTGCAGCTGCTCGGCCTGCGCGATGCCGTGCCCGCCGACGCGCGTGTAGATGGCGGCGCGCTGGTGAGCGTTCTCGCGGGAGCGGAGGTCGCCGTAGCGCAGGTCCTCGATCTTCTCGGCCTGGACCGTGAGATGGTCGGGAAGGACGGTCTCGCCCTCCATCGTCTCCTCCGCGAACCACTGCGCGACGGCGGTGTCGTACGAGGCGGTGTGCGCGAACGCACGCGCGGCGAGCTCCTTGCGCTCCTGCAGCGAGGTGCCGCCCTTCTTCACAGCGTCGATGATCGACGTGTACGACGACGGGTTCACGACGATCGCGACGTTCGCGTAGTTCTTCGCGGACGCGCGCACCATCGCCGGGCCGCCGATGTCGATCTGGTCGACGACGCCCTCGCCCTCGGCGCCCGACTGCACCGTCTCGACGAACGGATAGAGGTTGACGACGACGAGCTGGAACGGCTTGATGCCCAACTCGGTCAGCTGGGACTCGTGGTGCTCGAGGCGCAGGTCGCCCAGCAGCGCACCGTGCACGTTCGGGTGCAGCGTCTTGACGCGCCCGTCGAGCATCTCGGGCACACCGGTCACCTCAGCGACGTCGGTGACCTCGTGGCCCGCCGAGCGGATCTTCGCCGCCGTCGAGCCGGTGGAGACGATCTCAACGCCCGCGCCCGCGAGCGCTGCCGCAAGCGGGAGCAAGTCGGTCTTGTCGCTGACGGACACCAGCGCCCGCTTGATCGGAACCACGTCGCGGTGGCGATAGAGCGAAGGATCGTTGCTCGGGCCGGCCATGGGATCTCCTTGTGATGTCGGGGTCAGGTCAGGATGAGGTCGCCGGTCGCGATCCGACGCACCACGTCGGAGAGGAGGCGGCGTTCGACGGGCTTGATGCGAGCGTGCAGCGTCGGCTCGGTGTCACCGGATTCGACCGGCACGCGCTCCTGGGCCAGGATCGTTCCCGAGTCGACGCCGCCATCGACCTGGATGACGCTCGCCCCGGTCTCGACGGCGCCGGCGGCGAGCGCGTCGCGCACGCCGTGCGCTCCCGGGAACTCGGGAAGGTAAGCGGGGTGCGTGTTGATGATGTGTGGCGCGAACTCGTCGACGGCGGCCTGCGGCAGCAGGCGCATCAGCCCGCTCAGCACGATCAGGTCGGGCGCGTACGTGCGCAGCTGCGCGGTCAGCGCGGCGCCCCATTCGTCTCGCGAGGGGAAGTCGCGAAACGGCACGGAGAACGTCGGCACGCCGACGTTCTCCGCGTGGGCGAGGCCGTCGGCCTCGCGATCGGCTCCGACCGCCACGACGCGCGCCGGGTAGTTCGGGTCGGACGCGACCTCGAGGAAGGCACGCAGGTTGGAACCGGCGCCCGAGATGAGGACCGCGACTTTCAGCACGCCCCCAGTCTAGGGGGCGCTGCGGACCCCGCCTTCCGCTGCCGATTCGTCGGCGTCGTCCGCATCGTCGTCGGAGAGGTCGTCCCACGTGAGCGGTCGCCGCACGGGTGCGAGCAGCAGGATCGCGGCTCCGACGAGCACCTCGATCCCGACCGTGAGCGCCACGGGTCCGGGGTCGGGCCCCACGACGGCAAGTCGGCCGGGCCCCATGGATCCGACCGACGTGGCCGCGATGAGCGCGGCGAGAGCGCCCGAGCTGACAGCGATTCCGGCAGCGATGGCCACGCGCGGCGCGAAACGCTCGTCACCGTCACCGTCGAACGCCCACTCCTCGGCGTACGAGCGCCGTGCGATCCATCCGGCGAGCGCGCCGAGCGCGACGGGAACGAGCACGATGAGCAGCGCCCAGCCGGATCCTCCCTCGGGGATGACGCCGAGCATCGGCACGCCCGGCAGCACACCCAGCGACGTCCCCGACGGCGACACGGCGGTGTCGGCGCCGATCGCGAAGCCGGGGCCGGCGATCCACGCGACCCCCCACCCGATGAAGGTGGGGATGTACGCGAGTTGCGCGAGTGTGAGCGTCGTCAGGCCCACGAGGTCGACGTGCGCCCGCTCGAAGAGGTTGATGACCTCGCCGCCGCGGAGCGCGATGAGTGCGGCGAGCAGCAGCGCGGCCGCTCCGATGAGGCCGACGACGACCGTCACCGTGCCGCGAACGACGAGCGTCGGCGCCACACGCCACGCGGGGCTCCAACCGTCGACCGCATCATGGATCCGGTCGATGACGCCGTCATCGCCATCGCGCCACGCCGCGCGGACCGCTCCAGCCGCGGCGCCCACGGCGTACACGGCCGCGGGGAGCACGACGCCCTGCCACGTGGTGATCGACGCCACCGGGTTGGCGCTCGTGACGGCGACAACGCCGGACGTGAGCGCGATCACCGCGGTTCCGGTCACGACCCCGATGATCGGCGCGTCGGACCCAGCCGCTCGCGCACCCGAACGAGCGGCGAAGATGAGGGTGAAGCAGGCGAAGAGCAGCGGAGCGATGCTCACCCAAAACGCGGCACCGCGGTCGGGAACGCCGAGCAGACTCGCGGCATCGCCGAGGTCGAGGTGCACCGGCACAAGGTGTCCGAGCTGCCAGACGCGCGCGGTCGCGGGCCACAGCGCATCCCACGCATCGACGTCGCCGAACGCGGCGATCCACAGGAGAGTGAACGGCGCGAGCACTGCGACGAGCCCGACCGCAGCCGCGACGAGCGCGTCGACGGCGGCCAGGACGGCGACGAGGACACGGTGCATAGGCGTATGAGGCTACCGGGAGCAGACTGCGGATCCGGTGATCCCACCCCGGCCGCGGCGCACTTGGTCGATGCGGGCCGGCCGATCAGGCCGGGAACGCGAAGGGGCCCCGGCGGACGATGATCCGCCGGGGCCCCTTCGCGCGTCGATCAGCTCGCCTGCAGGATCTCCCGCATGAGCTGCGCCGTCTCGCTCGGGGTTTTGCCGACCTTGACGCCTGCGGCCTCGAGGGCTTCCTTCTTCGCGGCCGCCGTGCCCGCGGATCCGGAGACGATGGCACCCGCGTGACCCATCGTCTTGCCTTCGGGAGCCGTGAAGCCGGCCACGTAGCCGACGACGGGCTTGGTGACGTTGTCCTTGATGTACTCCGCCGCACGCTCCTCGGCGTCGCCGCCGATCTCGCCAATCATCACGATCGCCTTCGTCTCGGGGTCGTTCTCGAACGCCTCGAGCGCATCGATGTGCGTCGTTCCGATGACCGGGTCGCCGCCGATCCCGATCGCCGTCGAGAAGCCGAAGTCGTTCAGCTCGAACATCATCTGGTACGTCAACGTGCCCGACTTCGAGACGAGGCCGATCGGCCCCTTGCCCGTGATGTTCGCGGGCGTGATGCCGGCGAGCGCCTCCCCAGGCGTGATGATGCCGGGGCAGTTCGGACCGATGATGCGCGTCGTGCCGCCCTTGCTCTTGGCGTGCGCCCACGCCTCCGCGGCGTCGCCGACGGGGACGCCCTCGGTGATGACGACGAGGAGCGGGATCTCGGCGTCGATGGCCTCGATCATCGCGTCCTTGGTGAACTTCGGCGGCACGAAGGCGACCGACACGTCGGCGCCCGTCGCCTCCATCGCCTCGCTGACGGAAGCGAACACCGGCAGTTCGACTTCGCCCGCACCGGGCTTCTCGTGTGTCACGGTCGTGCCGGCCTTGCGTGCGTTCACGCCGCCGACGACGTTCGTCCCGGCCTTGAGCATCAGGGAGGTGTGCTTGCTGCCCTCACCGCCGGTGATGCCCTGGACGATGACCTTGGAATCCTTGTTGAGGTAGATCGACATCGAATAAGTCCTTATCTCACGCGTTCGCCAGCTGGGCGGCCTTGTCGGCGCCTTCGTCCATGCCTGCCGCCAGGGTGACGAGCGGGTGGTTCGCCTCGGCGAGGATCGCACGCCCCTCTTCGACCTGGTTGCCGTCGAGACGCACGACGAGCGGCTTCGACGCCGCGTCGCCGAGGATCTCGAGGGCCTTCACGATGCCCTCTGCGACCGCGACACAGCTGGTGATGCCGCCGAAGACGTTCACGAACACGCTCTTGACCTGCGCGTCGCCGAGGATCACGTCGAGGCCGCTGGCCATGACCTGTGCGTTGGCGCCGCCGCCGATGTCAAGGAAGTTCGCCGGCTTCACGCCGCCGTGGTTCTCTCCGGCGTATGCGGTGACGTCGAGCGTCGACATCACGAGGCCTGCGCCGTTGCCGATGACGCCGACCTCGCCGTCGAGCTTGACGTAGTTGAGGCCGGCCTCCTTGGCCTTCGCCTCGAGCGGGTCGGCCGCGCCCTTGTCCTCGAGCTCGGCGTGCTCCGGGTGGCGCACCTCCGAGGCGTTCTCATCGAGCGACACCTTGCCGTCGAGCGCGATGATGTCGCCCTCAGCAGTCAGGACCAGCGGGTTGACCTCGACGAGCGTGGCGTCCTCGCCCGTGTAGACCTCGTAGAGCTTCACGAACGCGTCGGAGACCTTCTCGATCAGCTCGGCGGGGAAGTCCGCCGCCTTCGCGATCTCGAGCGCCTTCTGCTTGTCGATGCCCGTGAGCGGGTCGACCTCGATCCGCGCGAGCGCCTCCGGCTTCTCGACGGCGAGCTGCTCGATCTCCATGCCGCCCTCGACGCTGCACAGCGACAGGTAAGAGCGGTTGGCACGGTCGAGGAGCACGGAGAAGTAGAACTCGCGGTCGATGTTCGCCCCCGCGGCCACCATGACGCGGCGCACGACGTGCCCCTTGATGTCGAGACCGAGGATCGCCTGTGCGGCCTCGTAGGCCTCGTCGGCGTTCTTCGCGAC
>JAJYSF010000083.1 GCA_021793715.1 Actinomycetes bacterium | reverse complement strand
GGCACGTTCACTGAGATGAGTTCCTATGAGCACGGCGACGTGCCGCCGGTGTGGGCCGCACATAACAATTGCGCCGGCGACGTGCTGCTGCCATGGGAGTCCGGGCAGCGGATCCAGCTCGACGGCGACGATCAGGTGTACGAAGTGGTCGACATCGTCTACACGCCGAAGACGTGGGCGACCGTCGACGACATCGTCGGGCTCGACGGCGAGCTCGCCCTGCAGACGTGCTTCTACGGCGAAGACCGGATGAAGTTCATCGGCCTCGAACCCGTGGAGGGCGAGGCCTCCTGATCACGCCGGGCCGATCGCTACGCGTCGGCGGCGCTCATACCGCGCACGATTCGCTCGGTGATGCGCCACGGATTGGTGATCGCGGTGCCGATGACGACGGCGTGAGCACCGGCGTCGAATGCGCGTCGGGCATCGTCTGCCGTGCGCAGGCGGCCCTCGGCTACGACGGTCAGTCCACGATCGGCGAGCCGTTCGATGAGCGTGTAATCCGCTTCGGCGGGCACCTCGCCTCCCGTGTAGCCCGAGAGGGTCGTGGCGATCAGCTCAGCGCCAGCGTCCGCGGCCGCGAGTCCCGTTGCCTCGTCGTCGATGTCGGCCATCACGGGACGCCCGCACTCGCGTCGCACGTCGCTGATCAGCTGTCGCGCGGTTACGCCGTTCGGACGCGGGCGGTCCGTGGCGTCGAGCGCGATGATGTCCGCTCCGGCATCCCTGATCTCGAGCGCCGCCGCGAGGGTGGGCGTGATGTACAGCGGCCCATTGTCGAAGTCCTTTCGGATCCCGATGACGGGAAGATCGGTGTGAGAGCGCACGGCGGCTATGTCGGCGGCGCCTTCCGCGCGGATTCCCACCGCACCCCCGAGCTCCGCGGCCCGTGCGATCGGCCCCATGAACTCTGGTCCGTTCAAGGGGTTGTCGACACGAGCCTGGCAGGAGACGATGAGGCCCCCCGCGAGGGTGGCGATGACGGTGGATGACGAGAGTCGCGATGCACTCATGGGGTTTTCCTCTCGGAGGCGCTGCGGCGCCAAGCGGCGAAATCGGTGTGGACGACGGCAGGCGGTGAAGAGTCGGTGGCGGCCTGTGTGGCGAGAGCAAGAGCGCCATCGAGAGGCGACCCCGCCGGCGGGCGCAGAGCCGCTCCGGGAACGAGGTCGCGGAACTCGCGTTGGAACGCAGTCGCTATCGGGCCGACTGAGGAGAGGAGCGTACCTGTCCACGCCGCGGTCATCGGCACACCGGGAATGATCGCCGCGGCGAGAGTGCGGGCGAGGTGAGACCCGGCTTCGTGGCAAATACGTGCGGCGACGATACTTCCCGACTTCGCGAGTGCGATGACGCCCGGCACGAGTGATGCGAGGACCCCGGCGCGCTGGTCGTTGGTGTAGATCACGGCCGGCCAACCGCGGGTCGGCCCGAGCACACGACGGCATTCTTCGAGCAGATCGGCGGCGTCTTCGCGGCGGCCATCGTGCTGCTCTGTGGCGGCGCGTAGTGCCGCGGCACCGATCCATGATCCGGAACCGCGGTCGCCGAAGACGTGGCCCCAGCCGTCGACGCGTTGCCAGACGCGACCCAAGTCGGTGCCGAGAGCGATTGCCCCGGTGCCCGCGGCGATCACGGCGCCCGGTCGTCCGCCGAGCGCGCCGACCGTCGCTGTGACGGCGTCGGACGCCACGAGCACGCCCGACTGCGGCAGAAGGGACTGCGCGGCGGTGAACGCATCGTCGAGGCGTGGGGTGAGGCCGAGAAGACCGGTGGCGCCGACGCACACCGCGCTGGTCGAGCGCGCCAAATCGTCGCCGACGGCGTCGATGAGCACGCTGAGGACTTCACGGATCGTCACGGCAAGACTGGCGCCGCCCACAGCTACTCGAACCGGCGGGCCCTCGACGCGCACCTCGTCGGAACCGTCGATCGCACGCCAGACCGCGCGACTTCCCGAACCGCCGATGTCGATGCCGACGACGCCGTCCGCCCCCGTCGCGTGTGCCATCGTGCTACTTCCCCATCCCGGCGGTGAGACCCGCGATGATCTGCTTTGTCGCCACGAGGAAGAGGACGATCAGCGGAAGCGTGGCGATCACCAGGCCAGCGAAGAGAGTCGACCAATCGGTCTGGTACTCACCGAAGAACGACGTGAGACCGACGGGAAGTGTGTAGTTGTCAGGATCGCGGATGAGGATCAGCGGATAGAAGAAGTCGTTCCAGATCGGCACGAAGCGGAAGATCACGACCGTTGCGATCGCCGGACGTACCAGCGGAACGATAACCGTCCAGAACACACGGAGCGAGCTCGCTCCATCGATCCTTGCCGCTTCCTCGAGCTCAAGCGGGAGCTGTCGGATGAAGGTCGACAGTACGAAGACTTCGAACGGGATGCTGACGGCGGCGTACACGAGGATGAGTCCCGAACGGGTGCTGACGAGTCCGAAGGAATCGAGTAGGTAGAAGACCGGAACGATCATGAGGAAGACGGGCATCATGAGGCCGGAGACGAAAACCGACTCGATGGCCTGCATGACGCGGGAGTTCGACCGCGCGAGTCCGTATGCCGCGAGCAACGACACCACCGTCGACAGCGCTACCGCAGTGACCGTGACCACCAGGGAGTTCCAGAAGTACGTCCCAAAGGACGCTTCGATCCAGGCGCGCTGATAGCTCGTGAAATCGGGTGCGGAAGGCAAGCCGAGGGGCTCGGTGGCCAGCTGTTGATTCGTGCGCACTGAGTTCGTCACCATGACGAGCAGCGGAGCGACTGCGATGAAGGCGTAACCCCAGAGGATGATGCCGACAAGCACGCGCGTGCCGCCGCGCTGGCGTAACCCCGGAGCGGTGCGTGAACGCGGTCGACGTGCGGGGGTCGTGATTGCATATGTCGCAGACATCAGAACAGCTTTCGTTCGGTGCGGCGGAACCATTGCGTAAACAGGACGGAGCAGCCGAAGATCACGAGAAAGAGCGTGATCGCTATCGCCGAGGACACCCCGATTGCGTTCGTCGTGCCCGATTCGAACGACGTGCGGTAGAACACAAGCGACATCACGTCGGTGGCGCCAGCTGGGCTGCCGGAGGATCCACCGAGCGCATACGGGATCGGGAACGCTTCCATGGCGCCGATGAACGTCAGGACGCTGACCGTGCCGATGACGGGAAGGATCATCGGGAGGCTGATTTGACTGAATCGCTGCCAGGCGGACGCGCCGTCGAGTGATGCCGCTTCCTCGATCTCCTGAGGAATCCCGCCGAGGGCGGCTCCGTAGAGCAACAGCGGGAAGCCCACCCACTGCCAGGCGGTGACGAGGACGACCACCCAGATCGCGGTGCTCGGCTGGCCGAGCCACGGCTGAGCGAACGACTCGAGGCCGATCAACTTGAGGAATGCGTTGACCGGTCCGAACAGTGGGGAGAGGAGAAGCGACCAGAGGTAGCCGATGACGAGAGGGCTCACGAGGTAGGGCATCGTGAAGACCGTCTGGAAGAAGCGCCGCAGACGGCCAACTCGGTGGAGCAGGTTCGCGAGCAACAGGCCGACGGAGTTCTGCACGACCATCGCTGCCGCGAACAGGAGGAAGTTGTGAGCGAAGGCGCGGGGGACGTCGCTCGCGTACGGCTCGCTCGTGAAGAGCGTGATGAAGTTCTGCAGGCCGACGAACTCGCCGCGCGCGATGCCGCGCCATTCGAAGAACGAGTACGTTAGCGCGGTGACCATCGGGTAGAGGACGAAGACGGCGAAGATGACGAACGCGGGCAGCACGAAGTACCCAGCAGCGGACACGGAGAGCACCCCGGCTGAGCCGGGGCGCCTCCGTCGGATCACAGAACGCGGCATGAGTTCGCGCCCATCAGCCCTTCGGCGTGAACCACGTCGAGATGCCCGATTGGATCTGTTCGGCGAGTTCGTCCGGTGTGATCTCGCCGAGAAGGAGCTCCTGCCCGCCGTCGCCCATGAGGGTGCTCCCGAGAGGCTCGCCGTATCGGAAGCTGACGAGGTGGAGGTAAGGCGACGAGTTCTGCTCGTAGAGCTCCCACTCCTCCGCCATCACCGTGTCATCGTAGGTGACGCCGGGGACAGGAGAGAACTGCTTCAACTCGTCGGCCATGAGCTGACCGAACTCCGCGGTCGCCATCCAGTTCAGGAGCGTCTCGGCGGCTTCCTGCTTTGAGGAGTTCGCGTTGATCGCCCAGCTGCCGTCTGCGTACGCGGGGGTCACGCTGTGGTCGAGCTCCGAACCCGGGGGAGGTGGCGCCTGGAAGACGCCCAACTCAAGGTCGGGGTTTTGGGACTGGAAGAACGACAGTTCGAACGACCCACCGGGGAACATGGCGGCCTGCTCACTGGCGAACAGCACCTGAGAGTCGGTGTAGCTGACCCCGACAGCGTCCTGGGGCATGTACTTGGCGAGCGACTCGAACGTTTCGAGCGATGCGACGTACGCAGGGTCGGTGAAATCTGTATCGCCCGAGAGGATGCGCTCCTGGAAGTCGGCGCCACCGTACTGTGCGGACCCGAAGACCTCGTGGACGATGGGGATGATCCAGGAATCCCTCGCTCCGACTGAGAGGGGCGTGACGTCGGCATTGAGGAGGGTTTCGTTCACCTCGATGAACTCGTCCCACGTCTGGGGCACCTCGAGGCCGTGTTCGGCGAAGATATTCTTGTTGTAGAAGATCTGCAGTGTCTGGGTTGCGAATGGTACGCCGTATACCTTGCCATCCTCTTGACCACGTGCGCCGTCAACGATCGTCGGGTCGAAGTCGTCGATGCCGTCGACGATGTCGTCGAGAGGCACGAGGCTTCCCCCCTCGATGTACGGCTGCAGCTGACCATACGCGCGTACCTGAGCCACGTCGTGCCCGTCGGAGCCACCGAGTCCCGTTTGCAGAATCTGGAGATACTCCGTGTTCTTGAACGCCTGGAGGTCGATCGTGATACACGGGTTGGCTTCCTCGAACACGTCGAAGATCGTGCCGTACTGTTCGGTGTCTTCCGGGCGCCATGACCAGAGGCTGAGCTCCGTGGCACCGTCCGGGCAGTCGGCCGTCGCGCCGCCGCCTGTCGCGCCGCCGGAGTTCGCGCTCGGCGCGCATCCCACGAGGAGGCCTGCGGCCAATACACCTGCTGCAGGAATGAGAAGATTCGTCCTGGTCTTCATTCGACCGCTCCTTTGTCGGTTCAATGTTGCTGGAGAGGGGTTACGGGGCGTCTGCGAACTGACGCAGAGCGCCGCGGACAGAACCGCCATGAGCATCGAGTGATACTCGTGCAGACGCAATGCGCGCTGCGTCGGTGGGGCCGTGCTCGGGCGTGAGGAGGAGCACGAGGGCGGTCTTGACGTCGTCGTCGACGGCGTTGAGCATCTTCTCTGCGGCAACCATGTCGACGTCGGCGGCCTGTGTGAGGAGGCGGGCCACGCGTGTGCGCAGCTTCTCGTTGCTCGGACGGACGTCGACCATCAGGTTCGAATAGGTTTTGCCGAGCGTCACCATCGTTGCCGTGGAGAACGCGTTGAGCGTGATCTTCTGCGCGGTGGCTGCCTTCATCCTCGTCGAACCGGTGATCGCCTCGGCGCCCGTGTCGAGAACGACGGGGACGTCGACGAGCGGAAGGAGTTCCGCATGC
>JAJYSF010000082.1 GCA_021793715.1 Actinomycetes bacterium | reverse complement strand
GCGGTGGAGAGTCGGCGAGTGAGCGGACGTCTCGACGCTGAGCTCGCCGCGCGCGGGCTCGCTCGATCGCGTACCCACGCCGCCCGGCTCATCGCAGACGGACGCGTGCAGGTCGACGGTGTGCGCGCGGCGAAACCGGCCGCGCGCGTCGCGGCCGAGCAGCGGATCCAGGTCGACGCGGATCACTATGTCAGCCGGGCCGCGCACAAGCTCGTCGCGGCGCTCGACGCCTTCGACGTCGTCGTGTCGGGGCGCACGGTCCTCGACATGGGGGCGTCCACGGGCGGCTTCACGCAGGTGCTGCGGGAACGAGGCGCGGCGCCCGTTCTCGCCGTCGACGTCGGCCACGACCAGATGGCCCCCGAGATCTCAGAGGATCCGGACGTCCACGTCGTCGAGGGCATGAACGTCCGCGCGATGACCGCCGCGAGTCTCGCCGAGGCGACCGGGGTCACGGATCCGCCCGCCGTCGTCACGGGAGACCTGTCGTTCATCTCGTTGACCCTCGTCCTTCCCGCAGCGGTCGCAGTGGCGCGAGATGACGCGGACTTCGTGCTGCTCGTCAAACCGCAGTTCGAAGTCGGCCGCACGGAGGTGCGCGGCGGCGTCGTGTCGGACCCGCAGCTGCGCGCACGCGCCGTGCGCGGCGTGCTGGACGCCGCTCGCCCGCTCGGGCTCTTTCCACGAGGCGTGATCGCGAGCCCCGTGACCGGCACCCACGGCAATCGCGAGTACCTTGTCCACCTGGCGCACGACGCCGATGCCGATCCCGAGCGGATCCTTGCGACCGTCCACTGGGATGACGCCCCGCCGCGCGCCGGCGGTGCGACATCCGACACAATGGGATGAGAACCCTGTGCCAGGACGCTCGAGAAGGAGGACGATGAACGCGCGCAACATCTTGATCGTCGCGCACGCTTTCCGCGATGACACCGTCGCGGCGGCCGCGCGCATCGCCGGCATCGTCGAGGAGCTCGGGGCCACCCCCGTCTTCGAATCGGGCGACAGGACCGAACTCACCGCCCTCGTCCCGCAGCTGGCGGGCGCTCGCGTGCTGGGCGTGGACGTGCCGCTCGCTGATCTCGACGCCGCGATCGTCCTCGGTGGCGACGGCACGATCCTGCGCGCGGCGGAGCTCGTGCGCGGAGGCGCGGCCCCCGTCCTCGGAATCAACATGGGCCATGTCGGCTTCCTCGCCGAGATCGAACGCGATGACATGGACGACGCCGTGCAGCGCGTCATCGCCGGCGACTACCAGGTGGAGGAGCGACTCGCGCTCGAGGTGAAGGTGCGCGATCACTCGGGTCGCGTCGTGTACGAGACGTGGGCGCTCAACGAGGCGTCGATCGAGAAGCAGTCCCGTGAGCGCATGATCGAGCTCGTGATCGGCGTCGACGGACGACCGCTCTCGAGCTTCGGCGCCGACGGGTGCGTCGTGGCGACGCCGACCGGATCCACCGCGTACAACTTCTCGGCGGGCGGCCCGGTCGTCTGGCCGAGCGTCGAGGCGATGGCTGTCGTGCCGATCTCGGCCCACGCGCTCTTCGCCCGTCCGCTCGTGGTCGGGCCGGAACAGCACATCGCGGTCGAGGTCGCCGGCATCTCCGGATCCCACGGCGTGCTCTGGTGCGACGGGCGCCGCACGCACCCGCTGCCTCCGGGCGCACGCGTCTCGATCGGACGTTCGGCGGATCCCGTTCGACTCGCACGGCTGCACCCGACCGCGTTCACCGACCGCCTCGTCGCGAAGTTCCAGCTTCCCGTTCACGGGTGGCGCGGCCCCAGCGGATCCGCCATGACGGACGCTGTTCCGGTCATCCCACCCGCCCGCGAGACGAACGACGAAGGGACGCGCCCCGAGTGATCGAGGAGATGCGACTGACCGGGCTCGGCGTCATCGCTGACGCCACCCTGCCGATGGGGCCGGGGTTCACGGCCATCACGGGCGAGACCGGCGCCGGCAAGACCATGGTCGTCACGGGGCTCGGCCTGCTCATGGGGCAACGCGCCGACAGCCAGACCGTGCGCTCTGGCGATGCGCACGCGAGCGTCGAAGGGATTTGGCTCGTCCCGGAGAACGGGCCGGTCGCCGACCGCGTGCGCGAGGCGGGCGGCGAGCTCGAACCGGCCGGCGACGAGCGCGGCGAGCTCTATCTGTCGCGCACCATCGCCGCCGAGGGGCGCAGCCGCGCCGCCGTGGGGGGACGGTCCGCCCCGGCGGGCGTGCTCGCCGACCTCGCGGACCTGCTCGTCGCAGTGCATGGACAGTCCGACCAGCTGCGTCTGAAGTCGCAGCCGGCGCAGCGGGACGCCCTGGACCGCTTCGGCGGCGACGTCGTGCGCGACGCGCTTGCCGCTTACCGCACGGCATTCGACACCTGGACGAGGATCGACGCCGAGCTCGTGGCGCTCGTCACGGATCGCGACGCTCGTGCCGCAGAGGCCGAGAGACTGCGCGTGCAGCTCGGCGAGATCGAGGCCGTCGCTCCCGCTCCCGGAGAAGACGTCGCAGTGGCCGAGCGTGCCGAGCGACTGCAGAACGCGGAGGCGCTGCGCGAGGCCGCACAGGTCGCGCGCGAGGCGCTCTCGAGCGAAGACGGGACGGGCGACGTCGCGACGCTCCTGGGGGAGGCGCGGCACGCGCTCGATCGCGCGACCGATTCCGCGCTGGATTCCGTCCGGGAGCTCGTCGCGGACCTCGCGATCCGTGCTGGTGACGCGGCCGGGGAGCTGTCGAGCTACCTCGCGGACCTCGACGAGGAGGGGCCCCACGAACTGCAGGCCGTCGAGGACCGACGAGCGGCGCTCGCCGATCTCGTACGTCTGCACGGATCCCTCGACCAGGCGATCGCGCTGCTCGAGACCGGATCCGCTCGCCTCGCCGAGCTCGACGACGACGGCGACCGCGTCGAGCGTCTCCAGGAGGAGCGCGATACGGCGCTGGCCGAGCTCGACCGCGCGGCGGGCCGACTGAGCGCGGAGCGTCGGACCGCCGCCGAACACTTGGGCGCTCGCGTGACCGAGGAGCTGCGGGCGCTCGCGATGCCCGACGCCACGCTCGTCGTCGCGGTCAGCGACGGCGCCGCGTCTGCGCACGGCCGCGACGAGGTCGCCTTCCTGCTCGCGCCGCATGTCGGATCCGAGCCTCGCCCCGTCGCGAAGAGCGCGTCGGGAGGCGAGCTCAGTCGCGTGATGCTCGCGATCGAGGTCGTCATCGCCGCGACCGACCCGGTCCCCACCTTCATCTTCGACGAGGTCGATGCGGGCATCGGCGGCGCGGCCGCGATCGAGGTCGGCCGGCGCCTCGCGAAACTCGCGGAGACGTCGCAGGTGATCGCGGTCACGCACCTCGCGCAGGTCGCCGCATTCGCCGAGAACCATCTCAGCGTCGTGAAATCGAGCGACGGAACGATCACCGCTTCCAGCGTCACGCGCCTCGCCGGAGCCGAGCGCGAGGCCGAGATGGCCCGACTGCTGAGCGGCATGGCCGATTCCGACGCGGCTCTCGAGCATGCCCGCGAGCTCCTCTCGCTTCGTGCGTCGGTGTGAGTATGCTCAACAACAGTCCATTCCCAGCCCGCCGCGGCGGCGCGCACATCTGGATCCCGATTCCGGGGGTTAGGATTGAAGCCCGTGACCACGACTTCTGACGCGGACGGCTTCGACACCACCAAACACATCTTCGTGACGGGCGGTGTCGTCTCTTCTCTCGGCAAGGGATTGACTGCCGCGAGTCTCGGCAATCTGCTGACGGCCCGCGGGCTCCACGTCGTCATGCAGAAGCTCGACCCGTACCTCAACGTCGATCCGGGAACGATGAATCCGTTCCAGCACGGCGAGGTGTTCGTCACGGACGACGGCGCGGAGACCGATCTCGACATCGGCCACTACGAGCGCTTCCTCGACATCAATCTGACGCAGGCCGCGAACGTGACGACCGGTCAGATCTACTCGCGGGTCATCGAGCGCGAGCGGCGCGGGGAGTACCTCGGCGACACCGTGCAGGTGATCCCGCACATCACCGACGAGATCAAGCGCCGGATGCGCCTGCAGGCCGCGGACACGCCGAAGCCCGACGTGATCATCACGGAGGTCGGCGGCACGGTCGGCGACATCGAGTCGCAGCCGTTCCTGGAGGCCGCCCGCCAGCTGCGGCACGAGCTCGGTCGCGACAATGTCTTCTTCGTGCACGTCTCGCTCGTGCCCTTCATGGGCGCGTCCGGTGAGCAGAAGACGAAGCCGACGCAGCACTCCGTCGCCGCACTACGGCAGGTCGGTATCCAGCCCGACGCGCTCGTGCTGCGCAGCGACCGGCCGGTGACAGAGGCCAACATGAACAAGATCGCGCTGATGTGCGACGTCGAATCCGATGCCGTCGTCAACACGGTCGACCTCCCGAGCATCTACGACATCCCGTCGACGCTCAACGAGCAGGGACTCGACCGCGTCATCATCAAGAAGCTCGGTCTCGACAAGGCGGTCGACGTCGACTGGTCGCGGTGGCAGAAGGTCCTCGACGCGGTGCACCACCCGCGCCACGAGGTCACGATCGGCCTCGTCGGCAAGTACATCGACCTGCCCGACGCCTACCTGTCGGTGACTGAGGCGCTCAAGGCGGGCGGCTTCGCGCTCGACACGAACGTCGTCATCCGGTGGATCCCGTCCGACCTCTGCGAGACGCCGGAGGGCGCGCGTGAGCAGCTCGGATCCGTGGACGGCATCTGCGTGCCCGGCGGGTTCGGGATCCGCGGCATCGAGGGCAAGCTCGGCGCGCTTCGGTTCGCGCGCGAGCAGGGGATCCCGACGCTCGGGCTGTGCCTCGGGCTGCAGTGCATGGTCATTGAGTTCGCGCGGAACGTCGCCGGACTCGAGGGGGCATCCTCGAGCGAGTTCGACCCGGACACGACCGTCCCCGTCATCGCGACGATGGCCGAGCAGGTCGACATCCTCGGCGGAGGCGACCTCGGCGGCACGATGCGTCTCGGCCTCTACCCGGCAGAACTCACGGAGGGGTCGCTCGTGGCCGAGGTGTACGGTGCGACGTCCGTGAAGGAGCGTCACCGTCACCGCTTCGAGGTCAACAACGCCTACCGTCAGCAGATCGCGGATGCGGGCCTGACGTTCTCCGGTCTGAACCCGCAGCTCGACCTCGTCGAGTTCGTCGAGCTGCCGCGCGACCAGCACCCGTACTACATCGCGACGCAGGCACATCCCGAGCTCCGCTCGCGGCCGACGGAGGCCCACCCGCTGTTCCGTGGCCTCGTGGGCGCGGCGATCGAGCGTGCACGGTCGAGCGAGCTGTTCGAGGTCGAGGAATGACCTCGGCGTCGAACCCGTCAGCAGAGATTCGCGACGAGCCGTTCGAGGTCGATGTCGCGCGCAGCGAGACCGTCTACAACGGCTACGTCTGGGATGTCCGTGAGGATACCTTCCGGTATGGTCCGACCTCCCTCGTGCGGCATTACCTCGACCACACGGGCGCCGTCGCGGTCGTCGCGCTCGACGATGAGGACCGCGTGCTGCTGATCCAGCAGTACCGGCACCCGATCGGCACGCGTGACTGGGAGATCCCGGCCGGGCTGCTCGACGTTGAGGGGGAGGACCCCCGCGACACGGCCGTGCGCGAGCTCGCCGAAGAAGCGGACCTCGTAGCG
>JAJYSF010000081.1 GCA_021793715.1 Actinomycetes bacterium | reverse complement strand
GCTCGTCCTGGCTGGCTGCGCCTCGCAGAACGACGCCGAGGCCGCCGCCGGAGGGGACGCGCCGGCCGGTGCCGACGAGACGATCGAGTTCACGTTTGAGAACAACATCGCGGGCGAGGACGAGGAACCGGAATACGAGTCGGTGACGGTCGACGTGCCGAAAGATCCCGAGAACGTCGTGATCTTCGACATGGCCTCGCTCGACACGTGGGGCTCTCTCGGTGGTGCCCCGGTCGCCGGTGCGCCGCTCGATTCCGTCCCTGACTACCTGGCCGACTTCGTCGCCGACGATGCGATCAACGCGGGAACCCTGTTCGAGGCTGACCTGCTCGAGATCGAGGCGGCGCAGCCCGATCTCATTATCGTCGCGGGACGCTCGGCGACGCTCTACGACGACCTCCGCGAGATCGCACCGACCGTGAACCTGTCGTCAGAGGGATCCTTCGAGGAGACCCTCGAGCGCAACACGACCTTCCTCGGCGAGGTGCTCGGCGCTGAGGACGACGCCGCGGCGGCGCTGGCGGACATCGAAGCACAGCTCGCCGACGTTCGCGAGCTGACCGCGGAGATCGAGAGCGGCCTCAGCGTGATGGTGTCCGGCGACAGCCTCAGCGCGCTCAAGCCGGCGAACGGCGACTACTCCGGCCGCAACCTGCGCGGCGGCCTCGTCTACGACCTGTTCGGTGTCGCTCCCATCACCGATGACATCGAAGCGGCGACGCACGGCGAGCCGATCTCGTTCGAGTTCCTCACGCAGTTCGATCCCGAGTACCTGTTCGTGACCGACCGCAACGCGGCGACCAACGACGAGGGCGCGCAGTCCGCCGAGGTCGTGCTCGACAACGACATCGTGCACGAGACGTCCGCTTGGCAGAACGACAACATCGTCTACCTCGACCCGACGGCCTGGTACATCGTGTTCGGCGGCCTCGAGACGACGCAGATCATGATCGACGACATCACAGCGGGCGTTGCGTAAGACGCTGACCTCCTCGACGAGCACTCTCGCCCCCGCGCGCACCCGGCGCACGTGGGTGGGGGTGCTCATCGGCGTCGCGCTCGCGGCGCTCGCCGCGGTCAGCCTGTTCGTCGGGGCCTCGAGCGACGTCACCGTCTCGTCGCTCGCAGCCCGCGACGGCGACGCCCTCTTCCTGTTGGCCGCTAGCAGGATCCCGCGCACGGTCGCCCTCGTGCTCGTCGGGGCCTCGCTCGGAATCGCGGGCCTCATCATGCAGATGCTCGTCCGCAACAAGTTCGTCGAACCCTCGACGACCGGCGTCACGGAGTTCGCCGTGCTCGGCATGCTCATCGCCCTCGTCGTGTGGCCCGGTATGCCGATCCTGCCGCGCATGGGCTTCATCTCGCTCTTCGCGCTCGCGGGCACCTGGGTCTTCCTCCGCATCATCCGTTTCGTGCCCGTGCGCACGCTCGTGCTCGTCCCGCTCGTGGGCATCATGCTGGGCGGCGTCGTCGGGGCCGCGACGACGTTCTTCGCCTACCGTCTCGACCTGCTTCAGTCTCTCGGCCAGTGGTCGCAGGGTTCTTTCGCCACCGTGATGCGCGGACGCTACGAGTTCCTCTGGGTCGCCGTCGTGATGGTCGTCATCGCATGGCTCGCGGCCGATCGCTTCAGCGTGATCGGCCTCGGCGAGGAGTTCGCGACCAACCTCGGCCTCGACTTCCGGCGCATCGTCGCGATCGGCATGATCATCGTCGCGGTGATCACGGCGTGCGTGCTCGTCACCGCCGGCGTCCTGCCGTTCCTCGGTCTCGTCGTGCCGAACATCGTCAGCCTCATCATCGGCGACAACGTCCGGCGCGCGATTCCCTGGGTGGCGGGCCTCGGATCCGTGTTCGTCGTCGCCTGCGACATCATCGCGCGCGTCGTGCGGTTCCCCTACGAGATCCCGTTGTCGGTCGTCGTCGGCATCGTCGGCGCCGGCCTGTTCCTCTGGCTGCTGTTGCGGAGGAGGGGTCGTGTCCACTGACGTGCGTCCGACGGTCGTCGCCGCCCCTCCCGCTCCGCGCGCAGGCCGGGTGCGCTCGCTGTGGTCTCGGCCCGAGGTGCGGATCCTCGCGCTCGCCGTCGTCGTCGCCGCGCTCGCGGTGTTCTATCTCGTGAACGACGTGCCGGGGTCCTTCCTGTTCGCGGCAAAGATTCGCGGGCTCACGATCGCCGCGATGGCGGTCGTCGCGTGCGCGGTCGGCGTCTCGACCGTGGTCTTCCATACGATCACGCAGAACCGGATCCTCACGCCGTCGATCATGGGCTTCGACGCGTTCTACGGCCTGATCACGACCGGCACGGTGTTCCTGTTCGGAGCGAGCGGCTTCCTCCAGGCCGACAGTGTCATGATGTGGGTCCTGCAGACCGTGGTCATGGTGGCGTTCAGCGTCGCGCTGTTCACGTGGCTGTTCGCGGGCAAGCGGCGGTCGATTCACCTGATGCTGCTCGTCGGGATCGTGCTGGGCACGTTCTTCCGCAGCGCGACAGAGTGGATGCAGCGCATGTTGGATCCGCTCGACTTCCAGGTCGTGACCGACGCGATGTTCGCTTCGCTGACGCGGCCGGATCCCGCGCTGCTGCTGTTCACCGCGACTCTCGTGCTTGCGGGCTGTGCCGCGGTCGTCCCCCTCGTCGCGCACCTCGACGTGCTCACTCTCGGGGCGCCGGCTGCGGTCGGCCTCGGCGTCGATCACCGCCGGGTGGTGATGTCGCTGTTCCTCGTCGTGTCGGTGATGGTCGCCGCCTGCACGGCACTCGTCGGCCCGATCCTCTTCTTCGGTCTGATCGTCGCGAACCTCGCCTATTCGTACGCGGGCAGCTTCCGGCACCGTTGGACTCTTCCCACGGCCGTGCTGCTCGGGCTCGTGTGCCTGCTCGGCGGGCAGATTGTGATCGAGCAGCTGCTCGGCTGGAACGGCACCCTGTCGACGGTGATCGAGTTCGCCGGCGGCGCGTTCTTCCTGTACCTCGTGCTGCGAAAGGGGGCGCGATGATCGCGCTCACGGGCGCCACCAAGCGCTACAACGGAACTACCGTCCTCGACGACGTGACGACGTCGTTCGGTGGGGAGGGGATCACCTCGCTCATCGGGCCGAACGGCGCGGGGAAGTCGACCCTCTTCGGGTTGGTGGGGCGGCTGATCGCGCCGGACGGCGGATCCGTCACGGTCGACGGCCTCGACGTGCAGACGACGTCGTCGAAGCAGCTCGCGCGCACCATCGCCGTGCTGCGCCAGGACAACCAGCTCGCGGCGCGGCTGACAGTGCAGGATCTCGTCGAGTTCGGTCGCTTCCCGCACTCGCGCGGACGGCTCACGACGGAGGATCGCGACCGCGTCGACGAGGCGATCTCGTACCTCGCGTTGACGGAGCTGCGCGGCCGTTTCCTCGACGAGCTGTCGGGCGGCCAACGGCAGCGGGCGTTCATCGCGATGGTGCTCGCGCAGGACACGAAGTACGTGCTGCTGGACGAGCCGCTCAACAATCTCGATCTGAAGCACATGACCGAGATCATGAAGCTGATCCGCCGCATGGCTGACGACCTGGGAAAGCGCGTGGTCATCGTGCTGCACGACATCAACTTCGCCGCGACCTACAGCGACCGGATCGTCGCCATGCGCGAGGGGCGGATCGTCGCCGACGCCTCCTGCCGCGAGATCATGCGTCCCGAGGTGCTGCGCGACGTCTACGAGACCGACGTCGACGTGCGCGAGATCGACGGCCGGCCCGTCGCCCTCTACTACGCGTGATCCCGCGCGGCCGTCCTGAGGTGCTGGGGTGCGTTGGCTGCAAGGCGGAGGCGCGAAGGCGTACGACTGTACGTCGGCCGACGACAACGCCGCAGGCGGCGTGCGGGGTGCTGAGGTGCTGGGGTGTGTCGCGTGCAAGGCGGAGGAGTGAAGGCGTACGAATGTACGTCGATCGACGACAACGCCGCAGGCGGCACGCCCCGGCGCCTCAGCATTAGTACCAGTTGACGGCTTGGGAGTGCCCCCATGCGGCGCAGGGGGTGCCGTAGGCGCGTGAGATGTAGTCGAGGCCCCAGGTGATCTGCGTTGTGGCGTTGGTTGCCCAGTCGTCCGCGATGGTTCCCATCTTGCTGCCGGGCAGGGACTGTGGGATCCCGTAGGCACCGCTGGAGGGGTTGGCCGCCTGGTAGTTCCAGCCGGATTCCTTCGTCCACAGCGCGTCGAGGCAGCCGAACTGGTCGGCTCCCCAGCCGTAGGTCGATGACATCAGTTCGCTCGCCGTGGCCTTCGCGCCCTCGACGGTGTTGGCCTCGGCGAGTGCGGCGGCCTCCTCGGCCTCGCGCGCTTCGCGCTCCTCGCGTTCTTTGCGTTCGCGGCGCTCCTGGTTCTTCTCGGCCTGCGTGACGTTTGGCTCGAGTCGGTCGATCTCGGCGTTGGCGTCGGCCGTCACGTTGCTCGCGACGGACGCGGGCAACCCTTCGTAGTCCTCGAGGTAGTCCACGTATCCGGTGAGGGTGGAGGCGTCGACGCGCGTCTTCTCGGCGCGCGTGAGGAGGTCGGTGGCGGAATCGAGTGTCTCTGCCGCCTGTTTGGCGACCTCGCCGCTCGCGAGCTGAACGGGTCCGGCCGACTCGCGCGGCATTGCTGATCCCAGGGACGACGCGGCCGTTCCGCTCACGACAGCGAGCGCGGCGGTCGCGACGGCCACGCCGATGCTGCGGCGGCGACGGCGGCGCTCGCGCTCCTGTCGGAGGCGGATGATGTGGCTCGGCCGAGGGTAGGGGGTCAGGGGCAACGGGGCGTCGTCGTGCGTCATGCGGGTGCTCTCACGGTCTGTGCGGCGCGGTGGGTTGCCGCGCCCGGCGGGACCGATGACGACGCTGGCTCGGCCGGTGGTTCTGACGAGGATGCGATCTGATCCTGACCGGGGCTGTCGAAATCACCCGGTGTGAGCCGAGATTGACCCGCGGACAAGGGCAGAGGGCACCGAATCTGAGAACGGGGCCGAGATGGCGCGGATCCGCGTCAGGACGCCGATCGTGGCATCAATCTTCGCTCTATAACGAACCGGTAACGAACGGCGTCTCAGAATCCGCTTTGAGAGTGGTGAGAATGGTTCTCGCGAGACCTGTCAGAGCTCGGTTCCGTCGTCGTCACGGTCGTAGATGCCCTGGTTGCCAGCCGCTTTCGAGGACATGCCGATCAGTGCTCCGATACCGAGAAGGATCCCGAGCGCGACGCCGAGCCACGGGTTGCCGAGGACGGTGCCGACGAGGACTGCGAGCGCGAACAGACCGACGGTGATGAGGATCCGGCGAGCGCGAGGCGACATGCCTCCATTGTCTCGCGATCCGCGCCGCCGGGCTCAGCGGGCGCGATGATCTTCGATGTGGAGCCTCGGGGCGCGGCGGGGTTCTCGAGGGCCGCATGCCAACAGCAGGCGGATCACGCGCTGTCGGTGGCCGCGCCACGGCTCGAGCAGCGCGAGCATGCCGGCGTCATCGGTGCGCTGGCCCGTGAGTGCATAACCGACCTCGTGCGAGAGGTGGATGTCGCCGACGCTGACCGCGTCCGGATCCCCGAGGGCGCGGATCCGTGTCTCGGCGGCCGTCCATGCTCCGACGCCGGCGAACGCCGTCAGAGGATCGGCCCGCCGGACCGTTGCACTGCGGGTCGCGCGCTCGATCGCGTCGGGACGCCGCGCCGCGCCGACGATGGTCTTCGACTGCGGCGGCTCGACCCGCCCAGGATGCCACG
>JAJYSF010000080.1 GCA_021793715.1 Actinomycetes bacterium | reverse complement strand
CGGTCGCACCTTCTCGCCCACGATGTCGCGATAGAACAGCGTCGCGGCGCCACTCGGACGCACGTGTCCGACAGCGCGGAAGGAGCCGTCAGGGCTTTCGCCCCAGATGACGATGTCCGCCGAGGCAAGGTCCGCCAGCAGCTGCCCGTCGCCATGCACGCGGTGGACCCACTCGATGTCCTTCTCGCTCAGTTGATTGAGTTTCGTGAGCTGATCGCTGAGTGTCGACACCCTCACAGCGTAGCGGCGAGGCGACCGACCGCGTGCGCGAGCCCCGGCCGTCGCCTCGGGAGCACCGGTCGTGCCCCGAGGAGCGCCCGCTCGGCCGCGCGTGGATCGTCCGGCAGCAGCCAGACGTCGTCGATGTCGCCGTACTGCGCGAGTGCTCGCCGCACCTGCCCCGCCGCGTCGACGCCGACGGCCCCTCCGGAGACGCGGTTGACCACGGTCCTCCTCTCGGCTGCCGCGGCGACTTCGTCGAGGCGAGCGAGACCGCGGATCAGTCGTGACATGCCGACCGGGTCGCCGAGCCCGAGCGCGATCACGGAGTCGGCGGCACCCAGCGCAGCGAGCGCGGCCTGGTTGCGCCGCGGCGCGTCGATGTCGCTCGCGATCTCTTCGTCAGCGTCGAGGCTCGCGCCGACGTCGACGAGGATGTGATCCGCCCACGACCGCGCCACGTCGAGCGCGCAGACGACCCGCCCCGGCGACAGCTCGGGCCACCGAGCGGGACGGTTGATGCCGGTGAGCACCTCGATCGGCTGCGACCCCAGGTCGACGGGCGCGCTCAGGCGCGTCAGCTCAGCGTCGTCGAGCACGCCGTAGTCGGTCTGTCGGCAGGCCGCGGGAAAACCCGGCGCCTCGTCGGGAAGGTCGAGCCGCTGGGCGACCGACGGCGCGTGCGTATCGGCGTCGACGACCGCCACCCTGCGATCGTCGAGCGCGAGCGCGGCCGCGAGGGCGAGCACGAGGGTGGTACGGCCGGGCGCCCCGTGGGGCCCCCACACGACGGTGACGGACCCCCGAGTGACCTCGTCGGGAGATTCCGCGGGAAACGAGCGAGTCGCGATCGCGTCACGCAGCTCGGGCCCCGACGCCGCCAGCGGCAGCGCCGGCGGCAGGCCGAAAGCCGCGACGGTTCGGCGCTCGGCCGCACGGTCGCCGAGTGCGACGATCCGCGCACCGCTGCGATCGCACATCGCGACGACCTCGGGCACGAGCACCGTACGCGTGGCATGGATCACGACGGTGTCGGCGACACGCAGCGCGTCCCAGATCCGCGAGGCCTGATCGCCGACGGTGCGCACGAGCTCGGCCGGTGCCACGGTGAGCACGACGTCGACGTCTTCGTCAGCAAGTGCCGACGCGATCCGCGATCCGTGCGGCTCCGCCGCCGCGACGATGACGCTCACTCGTCGTCCTTCGAAGCGTCATCGACGGATTCGTCGACGTCGCCGGTGCCGGTGTCGTCCCCGGCATGCTCGTTGTCGATCTCCCCGTTCTCGGCATCCGGCGGATCCGCGGCGTCCGGTTCGCGTGCGAGGCTCGCGGGCACGACCGACAGAGCGGATCCGCCGGACACGTGCCGCAGCACCTCGCCGACGACGTCGCGCGAGACGACGAGTTCGACGACGGCGCCTTCCTGTCGCATGACGCCGTCGTCGGTCACGAGATTCGCAACGGTCGCGCGCGTGACGATCACGCGCGGCTCGCCGTGCTCCCCCGGCTCCTCCGCGGGCGCTGCCCACAGTTCGACCGTGGAGCCGACGTCGATGTTCGCCGGCACGTCGAGCGTGCTGCGGACCACGACGGTCGTGACGTCTGTGGCGTCGGCCTCCGCGACCGCGGCCGCGGGGATGAGGTCTCCGGCGGCGATGGCGGCGGTCGCGACGAGCCCGTCGTCCAGGTCGGCCGGGGAGAGGTAGCCGTCGGCGGCGGCGCCGAGCTGCACGTCGATCTGGACGACATCGGCCGCCGTGATCGACTGGCCGGGTACGACGGGGCGCTCGACGGCGAGCGCCGGAGCGGTCTGGCGTGCGGCGTTGACGACGCCCCAGACGCCCGCAACGGAGGCGGCGACGAGGACGAGTCCGATGAGAAAGCGGGCGTCGAGCCACGCGGGCCGGGCTCGACGTGCGTCGCGAGTGAATGGCGGCATGTTCGGAATGGTGGCAGAAATCGCGGATGTGCCTCGAAAGTTATCCACAGGCGAATCCGTGACCGCATGCGCGGCCGCATAATGGAGGCATGTCGACCGATCAGGGTGCGCTCTTCCTTACGCCAGCTGAGGTGGCGGAGCTGCTCACGATCACGCCCGACGAGGTCGTGACGCTCGTGATAGACGGCCGGCTGCGCGGTGCGCAGGTCGGCCACCCGGAGGCCTGGCGCATCGAGCGCGACAGCGTCCGCGACTACCTCGACGATCAGACCGAGCTGAGCCGGCGCCACGCGCTGTGGCACGAGTCGAACATCGCGAGCATTCCCGAGCTGTGGGGCCCGCAGACGCGCCTCTGAGCACATCAGCGTCACCCGAGGCCGAGGTCTCGGCGCGCGCCGACGCGTACCCACGCGATCGCGGCGAACGCGAGCGTGCGCACACCGCGCACCGCCGCGGGGCGTGGCGCATCTCCGGGATCGTGCACCGCGAGGTCGACGTGATCGGCCCCGACGAGCGCGGGGGTGCCGGTCAGTCGTCCGCCGCGCACGAATCCGATCGTGACCGCGGCGCGGCGACGTGCGAGCCCGCGCAAGAGGAAGCCGACGTCCATGCGCTCCAGAAGCGGATCAGCGTCCTGCGGTGCGTCGGCTGCGCGGTCGGGCATCTGCACGGCGTCGATCGCGTCGAGACGCAGAACGAGGATCCCCGTGCTCTCCGTCACCGTGCCGGCGACCCAGTTCGCGCCGACGGCGTCGACGCGGAGGCGATGGACCTCTCCCGCCGTGTCGTCGACGACGATGTCGGCTCCGGCCGGCACCGCTGCGAGTCGCTGGCGGAGGGTGAGCCGACCGACCCGCACACGGTCACGCTCCGCCTCGAGGACGGCACCCGCCGCGTCACGTTCCGCGGCGAACTGGAGCTCGAGATCCTCGAAGAGACTCTCCCAGCGATCGGACGGCATGGCTGCGAGCGTAGCGGCTCGGGCGGGCCGTTCCGCGTGGATCCACAGGCATATAATCGGCTGGCTCCGCCGCGCCGGCACTGGTTGTGTGAGTCGATATCGAACGAGAAGAGCGCTCCCACAATCGCAGAGCAGAGAGAATCATGCCGCCCGCCATACGTCGATACCGCACGAATCAGATCCATGACATGTTCGCTCCGCAGCGCACCGCGACGAAGAGCCTTCCTGATGCGGAGCCGCTTCTCGCGACGCTCGCCGGAGGGGCTGTCGAGGTCATCGCGGGCGTGCGTGACGTCGACCAACTCTCCCGATGGCTCGCGGAAGAGCCATACCGCAACCTCGTCCTGCGCGCCAACCTCGCCGCACGCGCACGCAGTGCCCGGTCGCAGTCGGCGCGCCAGCCCGTCTATCGCATCCAACGGGTGCTGTGCACGTCGCCGACCGACGGCGTCGTCGAGGCGACCGTGATCGTGGCCACGATGGCGCGCACACGAGCGATCGCGATCCGCCTCGAGGGTTACGATCGACGCTGGCGCGCCACGTCGCTCGCCGTGCTCTGACGCACTACTGCTTGTAGGAGGCGAGGAAGTTCCCGAGCCGTTCGATCGCCTCGCTGAGCACGCGCGGCTCCGGGAGGTTCACGAGACGCAGGTGGTCGGGCGTCGGCCAGTTGAAGCCGGTCCCCTCGACCATGAGGATGTGCTCCGCGACGAGGAGGTCGTAGATGAGCTGCCGGTCGTCGTGGATCTCGTGCACCTCGGGATCGAGGCGCGGAAACGCATACAGTGCCCCGGTGGGCTTCACGCAGCTGACGCCGGGGATCGCATTGAGGCCTTCGTACGCGATGTCGCGCTGCTCGTGGAGACGGCCGGTCGGCGCGATCAGCGCGTCGATCGACTGCGTACCCGTCAGCGCCGCGAGCACCGCGTGCTGGCCGGGCGCGTTCGGACTCAGTCGCGTCGAGGCGAGCAGCTGGATTCCCTCGAGGAAGCCCTCCGCGTGGTCGCGCGGGCCCGTGATCACGAGCCATCCGGAACGGTAGCCTGCGACGCGGTACGTCTTCGACAGACCGTTGAACGTCAGGCACAGCAGGTCGGGCGCGAGCGTCGCGAGCGAGACGTGCTGCGCGTCGTCGTACAGGATCCGATCGTAGATCTCGTCGGCGAGGAGGAGCAGTGAGTTCTCGCGCGCGATCTGCACGATCCCCTCGAGCACCTCGCGGGAGTAGACCGCGCCTGTCGGATTGTTCGGATTGATCACGACGATCGCCTTGGTCTTCGGCGTGATCTTCGCCCGGATGTCCTCAAGGTCTGGCTGCCACCCGGCGTGCTCGTCGGCCAGATAGTGCACCGGCGTTCCGCCCGACAGACTCGTCATCGCGGTCCAGAGCGGATAATCGGGAGCCGGGATCAGCACTTCGTCGCCCTCGTCAAGGAGGGCCTGCATCGTCATCGTGATCAGTTCGGAGACGCCGTTTCCGAGGTAGACGTCGTCGACGTCGAACACCGGGAAATCGGGCACGTTCTCGTACCGACTGACGATCGCGCGCCGGGCCTCGACGATGCCGCGCGCGTCGGTGTAGCCGTGCGCGGTGGGCACGGCGTGCAGCATGTCGCGCACGATCTGATACGGCGCCTCGAAGCCGAACACGGCGGGATTGCCCGTGTTGAGCTTGAGGATCGTGTGCCCGTCCTGTTCGAGTCGATCGGCCTCGGCCAGCGCTGCGCCGCGGATCTCGTACAGTACGTTACGGAGCTTCGCGGACTGATCGAGGTGACGCAGGGGGCTCATCCTGTCATTCTACGGGCCGAGCCCCCTGCCGCTTCGCGACGCTACTTCTTCTTCGCCTGGCGGCGCCGTTCCTCGCGGTTCATCGGGCGGCTTCCGGAGGTCGCCGTGCGCTCGCTGTCCGGGCGACTGGTCTTCACCTGGCCGTTCGCGCCGCGGACCTCGACGTCGCCGTCCTCGTCCGGGGCCGAGTAGGCGAGCTTCTGCTGGTCGGTGGCCGGCGCATCGGTCAGCCCCTTCGCCTCGACCTGCTGCGCGGATCCGTCGGATGCGGCGTTCACCTTCACTTCGAGGTTGAACAGGTACCCGACGGTCTCTTCCTTGATCTGCGCCATCATCGACTCGTACATCGTGTGGCCCTCGCGCTGATACTCGATCAGCGGGTCGCGCTGCGCCATCGCGCGCAGCCCGATGCCGTCCTTGAGGTAGTCCATCTCGTAGAGGTGGTCGCGCCAGCGGCGGTCGAGCACCTGCAGGACGACGCGGCGCTCGAGCTCGCGCATCGCCTCGTGACCGAGGGTCTCCTCGCGCTTCTCGTAGGCGATCTCCGCGTCGCTCAGCAGCTCGCGTGTGAGGCCGGCCTGGTCGATGCCGCCCTTGCGGCTGCGCGCCTCGGCAGCGACCTCTTCGATCGTGACGCCGATCGGGTAGAGCGACTTCAGCTCGGTCCAGAGTGCGTCGAAGTCCCAGCTCTCGTTGTGACCGACAGAGGTGTGATCCTTGATCACCTGGGTGATCGCGTCCTCCATGAAGTGGTGCACCCGCTCACGGATGTCGTCGCCTTCCAGGATCACGCGGCGGTCGGAGTAGATCGCGAGACGCTGGCGGTTCAGCACGTCGT
>JAJYSF010000079.1 GCA_021793715.1 Actinomycetes bacterium | reverse complement strand
TCGACGGGCGGTACGTCACGGGCACGGTGACCGAGGAGTACCTCGAGTGGGTGGCCACGACCCAGCGGTCGTGAGCCGTCGGCGTCAGTCGCCGATCGAGGTAACTTTCCCGATCATGCGCTCGGCGTGGGTGACCAGGGTCTCCACACAGCGCGGATCACGAATGATCGACCCATGGTCGGCATCCGGCAGGTCGACGCTGTCCAGCGCATCGACGCGATCGGTCCACGTGGCGACCTCGGCTGGTGAGTAGAGCCCCTCTTCGCGGGGCGGAAGCCCGCGGCCCGCGCGAATCAGGATCGCCGGTGTCGCGAGCTCGCGCAACGTGCGGTCGGAGGCATCGCCCGTGATGTGAACGGAGTCCTCGGCGATCGCGTCGAACGATCCGGCCACGCGCCACTCGCCGTCGGTGGTGCTCACGAGGTCGTATCGGGCGATCTGCTCGGCCTCGGGGGTGAGGCTCTGCCCCTCAGGCAGTTGCGCCGCGAGCTGGCGGAGGTAAGCCGCGGGGCTGTCGAACCGCTGCTCCAGCCGCTCCCGGGCGGCGTCGAGCACGATCCGGGTGAGAGCATCGCCGCCCGCGTTGGCCTCGACCGCCGGCAGTCCGCCGTCGACAAGCACGATCGCTGAGACCCGGTCCGGGAACAGTACCGCGGTCTGTACGGCGACGAACCCTCCCATCGAGTGCCCGACGAGCACGCCGCGTTCGATGCACATGGCATCCATGAGCGCGACGACGTCGCGCGCGTGCGCGGGCATGCCCCACGGGCCGTCGATGTCCGAGCTGCGGCCGCGGCCGCGGAGGTCGGGCGCGATGACGCGGAGTCGGTCGTTCGCGGTCTCTCCGAACGTCACCCAGTCCATGTGGGTGCTGGTGACCCCGTGAAGCGCGATGATCGGCGGCGCGGTGGCTGATCCCCATTGGCCGTACTCGAGAAAGCCGCCCTCGACGGGCAGCGATGCGCGTGTGTAGGGGGTCGCTTCGCTCATGGGGACGGCTCCTTCGCCGAGAAATCAGGGTGGTAATACAACGTTTAAGTGAATCGTCGCACGCTTTTGCGTGTTCGCTTGACATTAGCGCGGGAACTGGGCCAAATTAGTTAGACATCAATCTAGTTTGTAAGGCGGTTGACGACGGTGTCGATTGAAGAAGAGTTCGTGCCCCCGGCCGCGCCGGGGCTGGAGTACGCCCTGTCGGTTGCGTTGGAGTTGGACCACGCGTTCGGTGCCGTGCGCACCGCGCAGATGGCGAACGGGTCCGCGTACGGGTTCATCGGGGTGAAGGGTGGCTGGTTCCGCGGCCCGAACATCCACGGCCGGGCGATCCCCGGCGGCGGCGACTGGCCGACGATCCGTGCGAACGGCGTCGCGGTGTTCGATGCCAGCTACATCCTCCAGGCCGACGATGGCACGAACATCCGGCTGCACAACCGCGGCCTGCGCGTCGACCCGGAGCTGACGGTGGACGGATCGACGTTCGTCCCCGGCGTCGCACGCACTTTCCACGAGCCGAAGGACGTCTACTTCCGAGTGACGCCGCTGTTCGACGTCGAGGAAGGCCCGCACGACTGGCTCGCCAAGCGCGTGTTCGTCGGCATCGGCGAACGTCGTGCGAGCGGCAACCTCATTCACTACTACGCCGTGCAGTAGCAGCGAGCCGCAGGCCGAGGACCTGCGCATCGCGAAGAACCACCCGAGCAGTTTGATCGTGCGATACGACGAGGTACCCAGATGATCGAAAACGCAAATGGCCGCGCGCGCCCGCGCTGTCGGACGCGCGGTTGCACGCCGCGCGGGAAGGGGCAACCGTGTTGACGGTGATTCTCCGGAGACTTGCGATCTCGGTTCCCATGATCTTCGTGATCGCCTCGCTGACGTTCCTCCTGATCAGCGTCATTCCGGGCGACCCCGCGATCGCGATCCTGGGCCCGGAAGCGACTCCCGCGGAGTACGCCGCCGTGCGCGAAGCGCTGGGGCTCAACCGGCCGCTGATCGTCCAGTACGCCGACTGGCTGGTGTCGGCCCTGCAGGGTGACCTGGGCACCTCCATCCGCACGAACCGACCCGTTGTCACGATGATCGCCGAGCGGATGGAAGTGACGGTGTCACTCGCGGTGATCGCGATCATCGTCACGGCCGTGCTCGGTGTCCTCATCGGTCTCGTCGGCGCGCTCAAGGGCGGCTGGGTCGGCAAGACGTCCCAGGTCGTCGCGATCCTCGGCACCTCCGTGCCGAACTTCTGGTTCGGTATCGTCCTCGTGCTGCTCTTCGCCGTCGGTCTCGGTGTGCTCCCGGCGACCGGATACGCGCCTCTCAGCAGCGGCGTCGAGGTCTGGGCGAGGCATCTCGTCCTCCCGGTCGCCGCGATCGCACTCGCCGGTATCGCGGGCGTCGCGCGTCAGACGCGCGCGTCGATGAACGAGGTGCTCGGACGCGACTTCATCCGTACGCTGATGGCATCCGGCGCCCCCTACTCGAGCGTGGTCTTCCGGCACGCTCTGCGCAACGCAGCGATTCCCGTCGTCACGAGCCTGAGCTTCCAGTTCATCGGACTGCTCAGCGGCGCCATCGTCGTCGATCAGGTGTTCGCGCTCCCCGGTCTCGGAGCGATCATGCTCGTCGCGATGAACGGCCGAGATATCCCGGTCGTGCAGGGCGTGGTCATCCTCACGGCACTGCTTGTCATCGTCGTGAATCTGATCGTCGACCTCCTCAACGCGTGGATCAACCCGAAGGTGAGAAGCTGATGACACAGGCACCGATCCTCCCCACCACGTCGATTACGTCTGTCGGCGCGGGGCGCACCCGAAAGCTCGCCTTCCTCCGCCACGTGCGCCGCGCCCCCTTGGCTGCGGCCGGGGTCGTCTGGCTCATCATCCTCGCGGTTGCGAGCTTCTCCGCCCCGTTCCTCCCGTTGAAGGATCCGCTCAAGCAGAACCTCTCGGCGGCGCTCCAGGGGCCGTCTGCGGAGTATCTTCTCGGCACGGACGCGCTGGGGCGTGACGTGTTCTCGCGGATCCTCTGGGGCGGTCAGGCCGCCCTCCTCGGATCGTTGGAAGCGGTTGTCGTCGCGATCCTGCTGGGCGTCACGGTCGGCGTCGTCGCCGGTTACTACGGCGGATGGCTCAACGGCGTCGCCAACCGCATTGCCGAGCTCGTCTTCGCGCTGCCAGCCATGGTCGTCCTGCTCGCGCTCGCCGCAGTGCTCGGAACGAGCATCGTCGCATCGATGGCCGCGTTCGGCGTTCTGGTCTCGGCCTCGTACCTGCGCATGGCGCAGGCCTCCACGCTGACGGTGCGCAGCGAGCTCTACGTCGATGCCGCGAAGGTGGCCGGGCTCTCCACTCCGAGAGTCGTGTTCGGTCACGTTCTGCCGAACGTCATCGGACCGATCATCGTCATGAGCAGCCTCACCTTCGGCGCCGCGCTCCTCGTGCAGGCCAGCCTCGGGTTCCTCGGGCTCGGGCCACCCCCGCCCTCCCCGACGTGGGGTGGCATGATCGCCGAAGCCTCGACGTACATCTATCAGCACCCGTGGCTTCTCGCACCGACCGGTGTCGTCCTCGCCCTGACGATTCTCGCGGCGAACCTCATCGGCGACGCACTGCGCGACGGAGACGGCAAGCGGCAGCGCTTCAGCCTCCTGACACGGGCGCCGAACACCGCGCCGGCCCTGCCCGCGCGCACGGACTCCGCGCAGTCGGAGCGCCTCCTGGAGGTGCGCGATCTCAGCATCACGTTCTCTCCGGATGACTCGGGGGAGAAGGTCGTCGACGGCATCTCGTTCGGAATCGACCGCGGCGAGATCGTCGCGGTGGTCGGGGAGTCGGGATCCGGCAAGACGATGACCGCGCTGGCGATCATCGGGCTCCTGCCGGTGCCAGGGCACGTCTGTGAGGGGGCGATCGAGTTCGACGGCGTCGGTATCTCTTCCCTCTCGCCGTCAAAGTTGGCGACCTACCGGGGCAAGCGGATCGGAATGATCTCGCAGGAGCCCATGATGGCTCTCGACCCGTGCTTCACAGTTGCGTCGCAGTTGGTGGCGCCCGTTCGGCGACACCGGAAGGTGGGACGCGCCGAAGGGCGGCGCATCGCGCGAACGCTGCTCGAAGAGGTCGGCCTGCGCGACATCGATGCGGTGATGCACAGCTACCCCCATCAGCTCTCCGGCGGGATGGCGCAACGCGTGGCGATCGCGATCGCTCTGGCCGGCGAACCAGAGCTTCTCATCGCAGACGAGCCCACGACGGCGCTCGATGTCACGGTGCAGGCGGGAATCCTCGATCTGCTCCGCTCGCTGCAGGAGAAGACGGGGATGGCGATCATGTTCGTCACGCACGACCTCGGCGTCGTCGCGGATATCGCCTCACGCGCCGTCGTGATGGAGAAGGGGCACATCGTGGAGAAGGCGACGGTCGACGGCCTGTTCGCCAATCCGCAGCACGAGTACACACGCGCTCTCATCGGCGCCACCCCGAGCCTCGTCGACGTCGGAGGACCCCATGTCTGAACTGCTCACGGTCCGTGACCTGCGCGTCGAATTTCGCGTCGCCGGTTCCCGTCGAAAGAAGATGCGCGCGGTAGACGGCGTCTCGTTCTCCGTGTCTCCTGGCGAGACGGTTGCGCTCGTGGGGGAGTCGGGGTCGGGGAAGTCGACGATCGGACGCAGCATCCTCGGGCTCAACGCGATCCAGTCGGGAAGTGTCGTCTTCGACGGTCGGGACATCACCCGACGATCGGCCAGGACGCAACGTGAGATCGCGCGGGATCTGCAGGTTGTCTTCCAAGACCCGTTCAGCTCTCTGAACCCGGCCAAGACGATCGGCGAGAACCTCGCCGAGCCCCTGCGTGCGCAGGGGGCCGTGACGTCGTCGGAGGCGCGGCAGCGCATGGAGGGCCTCCTGCGACAGGTAGGTCTCCCCGACGACTCGCCTGACCGGTATCCCGCGAACTTCTCGGGCGGCCAGCGCCAGCGCATCGCGATCGCGCGTGCCCTCATGCTGGAGCCGAAGCTCGTCATCTGCGACGAGCCGACCAGCGCGCTCGACGTGTCGACGCAGGCATCGGTGCTACAGCTCCTTCGTGATCTCCGATCCCAACACGACGTGGCGTACCTGTTCATCACGCACGACCTCGCCGTCGTGCGTCACTTCGCCGATCGCGTGCTCGTGCTGCGGCAGGGAGAGCTCGTCGAACACGGATCCGTCGACGACATCTGCGAGCGCCCGCAGCACCCGTACACGCGTCAGCTCATCGAGACAGCACCGGTTCCCGACCCGAAACTGCAGCGTGAACGGCGCGAAGCGAGACTGCGCGCGGCTGCGGTGAATGCTCAACCCATATGACGTTCACGCAGCGGGTCCGCGGCGTCGCGCAGCTAGAGTGAGGGGCTATGACCGTTGAATCTGCGGACTCCGGCTCGAGCGACGCGGCTCACTACGACGAACTCACCCGTGCGGCTGCGCTCGGCATCGACGGCGATGCGGACCTCGCGGCGATGGACTTCGGTCTCACGATCGTGCGCGCAGGAAACCGCCTGCAACAGGATCTTGAGCAGCAGGTGCACCGACCGGCGGGGATGACCTGGGCCGCGTTCCGCGTACTGTTCACCATCCGTTCGGTGGGGAGAATCTCCCCGATGAAGCTCGCCCACCTGTCGAATACATCGGCGGCGAGCATCTCGAGCGTGATCAAGACTCTCGACAACTACGGGATGATCACGCGCACGGCCGATGAGTCGGACGGCCGCGCCGTCCTGCTGGCGTTGACG
>JAJYSF010000078.1 GCA_021793715.1 Actinomycetes bacterium | reverse complement strand
TCTGACGACGACGACGATCACGAACAGCGCGACGCCGATCGCGGATCCGTAGCCGAACTCGAACTGACCGAAGCCCTGCTCATAGAGGAAGAGCGCGAGCGTCTGGCACTGACGTCCGCCGCCACACGTGAGACCGGACTCTGGGGCGACGAGGAGAGGCTCGGTGAAGATCTGCAGCCCGCCGATCGTCGACATGATGACGGTGAAGATGATGATCGGGCGCAGTGATGGAATCGTCAGGTGAATGAACTGCTGCCAGCCGGATGCACCGTCGACGGACGCCGCCTCGTACATCTCACGCGGCATCGCCTGGAGCCCCGCGAGATAGAGCAGCGTGTTGTATCCGAACCATCGCCACATCACCATCGACGAGATGACGACCCACGAGCCGACCTGCGACGACAGGAAATCGACGCCGGGCTGGCCGAAGAGGCCGAACACCCAGGTGATGAGGCCGAAGTTCTTGTCGAAGATCTGGGCGAATACCAGGGCGGTTGCAGCGACCGACGTGATGTACGGCACGAGCAGCGCCATCCGGAAGAAGTTCGCCGCCTTGAGTGCCGCGTGATTCAGCAGGTGCGCGAGGAGCAGCGCGAGGAGGAGCTGCGGGATCGTCGAGATGAGGAAGATTCCGAAGGTGTTCACGAACGCGTTCCAGAATCGCGGATCCTGAAAGAGCCGTTCGAAGTTCGCCAGGCCGACGAACGTCTGCTCGCCGACGGGGTTCCAATCGAACAGGGCGACGTAGAACGTGAACAGCAGTGGGAAGAGGCCGAAGACCGCGAAGATCACGAAGAACGGGGCGACGTACGCGTACGGAGCGATGCGTTCGGCGAACGTCTGGCGGATCTGGATGGTCGGCGGCCGGTCGCGGCGGCGCACCTTTTGGACAGGGATGGCGGATGCAGTCGCGGTCATCATCTACCTCGGTCGGGGCGGTGGCGCCGCGCGTGGCGCCACCGCCGGTGTCAGATGGGTGTGTCAGCCGCCGATCGCGGCGTTTGCGCTGGCGACGGCGTCGCCCCAGGCATCGGCCGGATCGACGTTGCCGGCCTCCATATCGACGAGCACGTTCAGCAGTTCCGCGCCGATGGCGCTGGTGTCGGGTCCGTTGTAGAACGAGTTGAACTCGAGCACCGAATCGCTGATGATCTCGCCGATCGCGGAATCGCCGAAGAACTCGTTCTGGTATTCGCGGATCTCGTCGCTCTCGAGAGCAGCCCGGGCCGCGGGGAACGTGCCCGTCTCGGCGAAGTGCTCCTCCTGGCCCTCGGGCGACAGCATCGTCTCGACGTACTGCCACGCGGCCTGCGGGTTGTCCGCCCGGGCGGGGATGGCGATCACGCTGCCGCCCCAGTTTCCGCCGACGCCGGGAATCGAGGCGACGCGCCACAGTCCTTCGGTGTCGGGCGCGTCGGTCTCGAAGCTCGAGAGCATCCACGACGGCGCCGTCGTCACGGCGAACTTGCCGTTCGCCTTGCCCGGCGCCCATCCGGACGACCAGGCGGCGATGCCGGCGCTGATGTCGGAGTCGTACGCGCGCACCGCGACGTCAAAGGCCTCCTCGACCTCGGGGTTCGTGTCGAAGACGAGCTCGCCATCAGGGGAGTAGTACTTCTCGTCGACCTGGTTGACCGTCGAGAAGAAGACGGTCGTCTCGACGTTGTCGACGAACGGCTCGCCGGTCGCCTCAACGTACTGCTCACCCATTGCGATGAAGGCGTCCCAGCTCGACCACATTTCGGCGACCTCATCCGGATCCGTCGGCAGACCCGCCTCCTCGAACAGGTCGGCGCGATACGCGAAGGCGAGTCCGCCGACATCGGTGGGGATGCCGATGATCGACCCGTCCTCACCCGTCGCGGCATTGATGGCCCAGTCGAGGTATTCCTCGCCGACGTCGTCACCGCCGAGCGTGCGCAGATCGGTGAAGTTGCCGGGATTCTCGACGAACTTCGGCAGGTCGTCGTTCTGGATCATGACCAGGTCCGGCACGCGTCCTCCGGCGAGGGCTGCCGTCAGAGCGGTAGCTGTCTCGGTCGTGCTCCCCACCTCGGAGAGCTTGACGTTGGCATCGGGGTTCTCGTCCAGGTAGCGCTCGACAGAGTCCTTCTGGCCGATGCCGGTGAAGGACCAGAATTCGAACTCGGCGTTCGGGGCATCGGACGCGCCGCCCGAGCCGCCGCCTGAGCAGCCGGTCAGGACGAGTGCGAGCGCTCCGGCCAAGGTCACGCGCAGGGCGATCTTGCGACGGTTCACAACGGCTCCTCTTCGTTGGGGACATGCGATTGCGATCGAGAGCACCATGCTCTCGGCGAGAGAACGATCTCGCAGGATCCACACGATAGCCGTCACGCCGTGGCCCGGCAACCCCTCGCTTCGCTCCAGCTTCGCGTGGGAAGTGTGCAATGATCGTGACGCGAGAGATCGATCCACTACGCTTTCGCGAAAGACCTCAGGAGAGGGAGCAATGGCCCGACCCACGATCATCGACGTCGCCAGAGCAGCCGGCGTCTCGCGCGCAACGGCGGCTCGCGTGCTCGCGGGTGCCACGAACGTCGACCCCGCGATGACGTCCGCCGTGGAGCGCGAAGCGCGCAATCTCGGATACGAGACGAACGCCGCCGCGCGCGTGTTGCGCGGCGGCCGCGCTGGAGCCATCGGGCTCGTGATCGCGTTCAACGAGATCGGCAGCATCAACGGCACGTTCTTCGCCACGGCGCTCAAGGGAGCGGCGAAGGGCCTGTCTGCGGGCGACGTCCAGCCTGTGCTGCTGCCCGCCGACGACGAGGACCGGACGAAGATCCCGAAGTTCCTGCGGTCCGGCGCCGTCGACGGTGTCGTCGTGATCCTGCAACACGAGATCACGCACCTCGTCGAGGTGCTTGCTGACGCGCCCGTGCCGATCGCCTGGGTGGGACGCCCGCACGGCGACATCGGGCCGGATCCCATCATCGTCGACGTCGACAATCATGGCGGCGGCGTCCTGGCGGCGCGCGCGCTGGTCGAGGCCGGCCGTCGCCGGATCGGGATCATCACCGGGCCGCCCGACATGGAGCAAGCCAACGACAGGGCGCGAGGCTGGACCGAGGAGCTCACACGGTCCGGGATCGCTCCCGGACCGATCGTCCACGGCGATTTCACCGTCGACAGCGGGATGGCGGCGATGACGCGGCTGCTGCAGCGCGATCCGGAGCTCGACGGCGTGTTCGCGTCGTCCGACCTGATGGCCGCGGGCGCGATGCGCGTGCTGCAGGCGGCCGGGCGCCGAGTGCCCGTCGACGTCTCGCTCGTGGGCTTCGACGACGTGCTCATCGCGACGACGTCCGAACCGCCCCTGACGACGGTTCGGCAGCCGCTCGAGGAGATGGGACGCGCCGCCGCAGAGGCGCTGATCGCCGTGATCCAGGGCGATCCGGTGGATCGGGTGCGGGAGTTCCCGACCGTGCTCGTGCGGCGAGAGTCGCTGTGAGAACCGGCGACGCGGTCCGGGAGTGCGGGTGACACGCTGGCGCTTCACGACGCGGACGGCGGCGCCGACCTGGGAGGACGGGCTCGTCGTCGGTAGTGGACGCATTGGCGCGATCGCATACGGACCGGCCGACGCGCTCACGATCGCGCTCGCTCACGAGCGCTTCCTCCTTCCGGTCAACCCCCGGCCCGATGCGCCCGACCTCACCGGCGTTCTCCCCGAGATGCGCGCCCGGATCCTCGCCGGTGACGGCTCCGCGGCCGCCAACCTGCTCGAGTCAGCCGCGAACGAGGCCGGATACGACGGCCTCGTCTGGACCGACCCGCTCGCCGTGTGCGCGACGCTCGCGGTGGCGTCGCCCGGAGGCGTCACGGATGCGGTGCGCAGCATCGATCTGCGCCGGGGCACGGCGACGATCGCGTGGGCGGACGACCGTGGCGGCGAGCGCCGCGTGACGCTGGTGGCCCCGCGCGGCACGGACTCTGTGTGGATCGCGCTGGAATCCGACCTCGCCGCCGAGGTGACGTTGCGACTCGGGCTGGATCCGCGCGACGACGGCCCCGCCGCGTCCTTCGCACCCGACTACTCCGGGCGGGTCACCTCGGCCGTGGCGGGTGGGCGAATCGGTCGGCTCGAGCTGCGCGATGCGCACGGCGAGCGCCTCGCCCGCGTGCGGGCCACCGGGGCGAGGTCGTGGGACGCGGGTGATCCGCAGGCACTCGTCGCGCGCGTGATCGTGCCCGCCGGCGGCCGCACGCTGCTGCGCCTGGACGTCGAGGTCGCCGGCAGTCCGGTCCGGCCGGCCGACGACGCGGACTGGGACGCGATCCTGCGCGACCAGACCCGGCTGCATCGTGAGCTGGTCGAGGCCTCGACGCTGCAGCTGGAGGGACGCGAGGGTCGGGTCGTTGAGGAGATCTGGGATCGCGCGGCCGCAGGTGATCCGGCGGCTCGGCGGCGGGCGATCGAGATCGCCTACGCCGCTGGTCGATCGCACATCATCGCGGCCACCGGCGAGCTGCCTCCCACGCTGCAGGGAGTCTGGCAGGGCACATTCACGCCGGCCTGGTCGGCCGATTACACCCTCAACGGAAACGTGCAGAACGGCGGGATCGCGGGGCTCATCCCGACGGGAACCCCCGAGTTGGCTGCCTCGCTTCTCGAGCTCATCCTGCCGTTCGCCGACCACTACCGCGCGAATGCGCGCCGCGTCTTTGGAGCCGACGGCATGCTGCTGCCGTCGCGCATGTCGACGCACGGTAAGGCCGATCACTTCAACGCCCGGTTCCCGCACCTGTTCTGGACGGGATGCGGCGGCTGGGTGTTGCGGGTCATCGCCGATCTGGTCGCGGTGACGGGCGACCGTTCGCTCGTCGACGACCGCGTGTGGGAGCTCGTCGACGGCGTCCTCCGATTCGCCGAGACGGCGACGGTGTCGCGCGATGGCCTCCGGCACTTCGTGCCGAGCTACTCGCCGGAGAACACTCCGTCAGACGCCGAATCCTCGCTCGCCTCGGACAGCACGGCCGACGTCGCGATCCATCGTGACGCCGCCCGCGCCGCGGCCGTGCTCGCGCGCGCTCGCGGCGATGAAGCGCTCGAGGAGCGCTGGACCGCGCTCGTCGACGCGCTCCCGGACTATCGGATAGCCGACGACGGCACGCTCGCCGAGTGGATCGGCCAGCCGTGGCGCGAGAATCACGCCCATCGACACGCGACGCAGCTCTACCCGCTCTGGTACGAGGTCGACCCTGCCTTCACGGGGCCGGGGGAGCGAGCCGCGCGCCTCCGCGAGGCCGCCCGGGCCACGATCCGGGCCAAGATCGCGTGGCGGGCGGCCGACCCGACGCCGCCGCCCGGGCGCATGGAGATGTCGTTCGGCCTGGTGCAGCTCGGGCTCGCATCGGCGGCGTTGGGTGACGCCGACGACGCGCTTCGGTGCGTGGAATGGCTCGCCGTCGATCACGTCGCGCCTGCGCTGACGACCCGTCACGATGCCGGGCGCATCTTCAATCTCGACGCGAGCGGCGGACTGCCTGCGCTCGTGGCCGCCATGCTCCTGGGATCGACCGCCGACACCCTCACGGTCCTTCCCGCCCTTCCCGAAAGCTGGCCGACCGGGCGCGTGACGGGGCTGCGCGGACGGGGCGGCGTCGTCGTCGACGTCCTCGAATGGGACGGTTCGTCGTGCGCGCTCGAGCTGCGTCGACTCGACGCGGCCGAATGGCTCTGTCCGGATGGCCGTGTGCGCCTGCTCCCCGGGTCAGGTTTCCGGTGCGAGGACCCGCGGGACGAGGAACTCACGCTGCGGGCCGGCGAATCCGCGACCGTACGG
>JAJYSF010000077.1 GCA_021793715.1 Actinomycetes bacterium | reverse complement strand
TGGTCAGCGTCAGCGCGTCGCAATGGGTCGCGCGATCGTCCGCGAGCCGCAGGTGTTCCTCATGGACGAGCCGCTGTCGAACCTCGACGCGAAGCTCCGCGTGCAGACCCGTACGCAGATCGCGTCACTGCAGCGCCGCCTCGGCGTCACGACGGTGTACGTCACGCACGACCAGACCGAGGCCCTGACCATGGGCGACCGCATCGCGGTGCTCAAGGACGGCGTGCTGCAGCAGGTCGGCACCCCGCGTGACCTGTACGAGCGCCCGCAGAACGACTTCGTGGCCGGCTTCATCGGCTCGCCCGCGATGAACCTCTTCCCGGCCGACCTCGTCGACGGCGGCGTGCAGGTCGGCACGAAGGTCGTTCCGATCGAGAGCGAGGTCGCCGACCGAGCGCACGGTTCGCAGGTCACGGTGGGCGTCCGCCCCGAGGACTTCACCGTGGTGCCCGCGAGCGAGGGCGGCATTGAGGTGAAAGTCGACCTCGTCGAGGAGCTCGGTGCCGACGGTTACCTCTACGGCAGCGCCGAGATCGAGGGCAACACCCAGGAGTTCGTCGTCCGCGTCGACGGCCGCAGCCACCCGATGGCGGGCGACGTCGTGACGCTTGCGCCGACGCCCGACCACATCCACGTGTTCGACGCCGAGACCGGTGAGCGCCTCATCGACAAGGCCATCGTCACGTCGATCTGATACCGCACAACGACAGGCGCCCGTCCCGTGAGGGGCGGGCGCCTGTCGTTGTCGGCGCGCGCCATCTTCCAAAAATGCACCCAAACGGCGAATTTTCGAGCCGTTTGTGGAAGGTGGGCGGAAAGCGCCCGGCGGTACGGTCGCCTCAGCGGCGCAGCGTGGAGATCTGATAGAGCGCGACCGACGCCGCGATACCGGCGTTGAGCGACTCGGTGGCGTCCGAGATCGGGATCGAGACGATCTGGTCGCAGTTCTCGCTGACGAGGCGCGACAGCCCGTCGCCCTCGCTGCCGACGACGATCACGAGCGGACGGTCGGCGAGCTCGATGTCGGGCATGCGCACGTCGCCGCCGCCGTCGAGGCCGAGCACGAACACACCCTGCTTCTTGAGGTCCTTGAGCGTCTGCGTGAGGTTCGACGCCATCGCCACGGGGATCCGTGCGGCCGCGCCGGCGCTCGTCTTCCAGGCCGCCGAGTTCACGCCGGCCGACCGTCGCTGCGGCACGATGATGCCCTGCCCGCCGAACGCGGCCGTCGAGCGGATGATCGCGCCGAGGTTGCGGGGATCCGTCACGCCGTCGAGCGCGACGAGGAGTGGCGTGAGGCCCTTGTCGACGATGCTCTCGAGCAGGTCCTGCGGGTGCGCGTACTCGTACGGCGGCACCTTGAGCGCCACGCCCTGGTGCACGCCGTCGAACCCAGCCATACGGTCGAGTTCGGGTCGCGTGACCTCGAGGACCGGCAGCTCGCGCTTGTGAGCGAGCGAGAGCATCTCCTTCACACGGTCGTCCATCTCGACACGCTGCGCGACGTACAGCGTCGTCGCGGGGATCCGTGTGCGCAGCGCCTCGAGCACGCTGTTGCGTCCGGTGACGTACTCGTTGTCGTCGTTCGGTCGGCGACGCGGCGCCGAGCGTTGCTGCGGTCGCTTCGACGAGCTCCGCTCAGCGAGCTGCTTGCTGCGGTGCGCCTTGTGATAGACGCGGTCCTCAGCCTTCGGCGTCGGTCCACGACCGGCGAGCTTCGCCTTGCCTTTACCGCCCGACCCCTTGGTCGCGCCCTTTTTGCCCTTGCTCGCGCCGGGCCGCCTTGGCTTAGCCATCGATGCTCCAAACCGTTCCATCACGGGTGTCCTCGAGAACGACGCCGATGTCCGCGAACAGGTCGCGGATCCGGTCGGCCGTCGCCCAGTCCTTGTTCTCGCGCGCCTCGGCACGCTGTTCGATCATCGCTCGGACGAGGGCATCCAGAGCGGAAGCCGCCTTGTCGTCGACGTCGCCTGATTCGAGCGGATCGATGGCGAGGATCGTCGTCATCGCCTTCACCTGATGATAGGCGATCTCGGCTGTGACCTCGTCGCCGCTGGCGAGGGCGCTGTTGCCGCTCCGCACCGTCTCGTGCAGCACGGCGAGCGCCTGCGGCACCGACAGGTCATCGTCCATCGCCTGCGAGAACGCCTCCGGCAACGGGGCGCGCCGATCCGTCGCCGCCACGACGCGTTCGGCGCGCACGAGGAAGGTGCGGATACGCGCCATCGCCGAGGCCGCCTCCGCCCACGAAGACTCCGTCAGGTCGAGGCTCGAGCGGTAGTGCGCGGCCGCGAGCGCGTAGCGCACGACGCGGGCGGGCCGCTGGGCGAGCACGTCGCGCACGAGCGTGACGTTGCCGATCGACTTCGACATCTTCTGTCCGCCGGCGGTGACGAGTCCGTTGTGCACCCAGTAGCGGGCGAACGGATCCCCCGCCGCCTCCGACTGCGCGAGCTCGTTCTCGTGGTGCGGGAAACGCAGGTCGAGCCCGCCCCCGTGGATGTCGAACTCCGCGCCGACGTAGCGCAGCGACATGGCGGAGCATTCGATGTGCCATCCGGGGCGCCCGTCGCCCCACGGCGAGGGCCAGGAGGCGTCGGCGGGCTCGTCCGGTTTCGTCCCCTTCCAGAGGGCGAAGTCGTGGGCATCGCGTTTGCCGCGCAGGTCGGTCTCGTCGCTGACCATGGCGTCGACGTCCTGACGCGTCAGTGCTCCGTAGCTCGGCCAGGAGCTCACATCGAAGTAGACATCGCCATCAGCCGCATAGGCATGACCGCGATCGATCAGCCGCTGGATGAAGTCCTGCATCTGCGGGATCGACGCAGTGGCGCGCGGCTCGTAGGTGGGCGGGAGAATGTCGATGGCGTCGTACGCTGCGGTGAATTCCCGCTCCATCCGGTACGCGAGCGCCCACCACGGTTCGTCGGCAGTGGCGTTCTGCAGCACCTTGTCGTCGATGTCGGTGACGTTGCGCACGTAGGTGACGCGACCGTACCGATACTCGAGCCAGCGGCGGAGCAGATCGAAGGACAGCGCCGCGCGCAGGTGACCGACGTGCGGCCCCGACTGCACGGTGGGTCCGCAGACGTACATCGTCACATTGCTCTCGTCGAGGGGGGTGAACTCGCGAAGCGCCTGCACGCGTGTGTCGTAGAGCCGGAGGGTCACGGGTCCCACCCTAACGGCGCGGCACCACGAGGGCCGTCGCGACGACGTGCACCCCTTCGCCGCGTCCGGTGAAGCCCAGCCGATCGGTTGTCGTGGCCGAGACCGTCACGGGGGCCCCGAGCGCGTCGCTGAGGACACGTTCGGCCTCCGCGCGGCGCGGTGAGAACACCGGACGGTTCGCCTGCAGCTGCACCGCGACGTTGCCGATCTGCCAGCCCGCATCGGCGAGGATCCGTGCGGTCTCCGCGAGGAACGCCTCGGCGTGCGCGCCGGCGAACTCGGGACGGTTCGTGCCGAAGTGGGTGCCGATGTCGCCGAGGCCGGCCGCGTTCAGGACGGCGTCGACGATCGCGTGGCCGACCGCGTCGCCGTCGGAATGACCCGACAGCGCCGGTTCGCCGGGCCACTCGAGACCCGCGAGCCACAGGGATCCGTCTCCCCCGTAGCCGTGCACGTCCGTGCCGACGCCGACGCGCGGCAGGTGCGGTCGCCGAGCATCTCGAAACTCGGCGAGCGTCTCGAAATTCTCCCGGTTTTCGCCCAACGCCGGCAGATTCCGAGACGCTCGGCGAACGAGGTCGCGGGCGCGGACGAGGTCGGCCGCCGTCGTGATCTTGAACGCGAGCGCGGATCCCTCCACGCGCAGCACGTCGTGGCCCGCGTCGGCGACGAGCGCCGCGTCATCCGTGAACTCCTCGGACGCGCGTTCGTAGGCGGCGTCCAGAACGTCGCGGCGGAACCCCTGCGGCGTCTGCGCCGTCGCGAGCTCCGACCGGTCGACGGCGGCCGCGATCCGCGATCCGTCGACCCGCTTGATCGTGTCGATGACGTCGAGCGCCGGGATCACGCCGTGACCCGTCTCCCGCACGCGGTCCGCGACCCGGTCGATGACCTCGGGCGGCGTCAGCGCGCGCGCCGCATCGTGCACCAGGACGACGTCGACGTCGACCCACACGCGTGCGAGCCCCGCGGCGACCGACGACTGCCGGGTCGCGCCCCCGGCGACGACCGTCACGAGGTCACGACGCCGCTCGCGCACGTCAGCGGACGGATCCGCATGCTGCGCGTGCGCCTGCGACGGGGCGGCGACTCGCGGATCCGCGGCACGCCGGTCCGCGTCATCCGCGGCCGCATGCGCGATCGCTAGCGCGTCGCCGAGATACTCCTCCGGCGCAACGACGATCACCTGTGCCGGGGCGGCGGCGAAGACACCGTCGAGACAGTGCCGCAGGATCGGACTCTCGTCGATGCCGACGAACGCCTTGGGCGCTCCGGCGCCGAGGCGCGCGCCGCTGCCGGCGGCGACGATGACGAGCGCGGTGTCGATTCGGGCGATGCTCACGGTACACAAACCTAGTCGCCCCGCACCTTTCGGTGCGGGGCGACGACAAACGGTGCGGTGCGCTTACTCGCTTGCGAGGGCCTCGTCGAGAATGCGCGCGGCTTCCTCCTCGTCGACCTTCTTCGCGAGCGCGACCTCAGACTCGAGCACCTGGCGCGCCTTGGCGAGCATGCGCTTCTCGCCCGCGGACAGTCCGCGGTCCTGATCGCGGCGCCACAGGTCGCGAACGACCTCACTGACCTTGATGACGTCACCGGAGGCGAGCTTCTCGAGGTTCGCCTTGTAGCGACGCGACCAGTTGGTCGGCTCCTCGGTGAAGGGCGCCTTCAGTACGTCGAAGACCTCCTTGAGGCCACTCTCATCGATCACGTCGCGAACGCCGACGAGGTCGACGTTGTCGGCGGGAACCTCGATCACGAGGTCGCCCTGTGTGACGTTGAGCTTGAGGTAGGTCTTCTCCTCACCCTTGATGACTCGGGTCTTCACTTCGGTGATGGTTGCGGCCCCATGATGGGGGTAAACGACAGTCTCGCCAACCTCAAAAAGCATATGAATTACGTCCTTCCCAGCCTTATCTACTTTACCACAGCGCGGGTTGTACTATGATTCCGCTCCGACTCCCGAATCGCGTCGTCAGAACGCGCGGCGACAGCGTCTAAGATGGAAGGTGGCCCCGCGTCATGTGTGGCGCTCGCACCACCAGGAGGATCCGTGAAATCGCGCTTCATCGCGTCTCTCGCCGCCGTCGGCTTCGTGCTCGTGTCCGCGACCGGCTGCAACATGGTTACGACTCAGGCGACGACCTTCGAGTACACGGCCTCTGACGGCGTGAACCTCCCCGCGGCGGAGACCGACGGCCTTGACGTCCGCAACGCGTTCGTGGTCGCCGACTACGACGGCGCCGCCGGCAACTTCGTCGCAGTCCTGGTCAACACCACCGACGAGGCGCAGACCCTCACGATCGACTGGGGCGACGGCGACGCGTCGATCGACGTTCCCGCCGACGAGACGGTGAGCCTCGGCGCGAACGCCGAGCCGGAGCTGATTGAGGACTTCGGGATCATGCCGGGCGCGACGGTCAGCATGTACATCCAGCCGGGCCTCGGCGAAGGCGTCGAGATCGAGGTTCCCGTCCTCAACAACTGCCTGACCGAGTACTCCGACCTCGCGCCCAACGACGAGTACGACGCCGAGTTCTGCGCGCCGGTGCTCGAGGTCGACACCGAGCACTGATCCTCTCGGATCAACGAGTGAGGGCCCCGCGAATCGCGGGGCCCTCACTCGTTGGCTGCCTAGGGTGTGTTGCTAAACGTGGTGCCGTCGCGAGCGGTTCGCGGTGCGTTGCGTCGCAAGGACGAGGAGGGAGGCGATGCCATCGCATCGTCGA